>CAZTDL010000528.1:0-3609 GCA_964612775.1 uncultured Lentisphaeraceae bacterium | reverse complement strand
CCGATGACAAGGCAACCGACGAAGAGCAGATCACTGTCGGCATCCGCACGGTTGCGTTTGACGCGGAGAAGGGTATGCTGATCAACGGTGTCCGTGTGCAGGTGAAGGGTGTCTGCATGCACCAGGATCACGCCGGCGTGGGCGTCGCTCTGCCCGACGCGCTGCAGGATTACCGCATCAAGAGGCTGAAAGAGATGGGGTGCAACGGCTATCGCACGAGCCATAATCCGCCGACGCCCGAACTACTGGACGCCTGCGACCGGCAGGGTGTCGTAGTGATGGACGAGACCCGTTTCTTTGTGTCTACCGAGGAAGGTCTCGACCAGTTCCGTCGACTCCTGCTCCGCGACCGAAATCATCCCTGCGTGGTTGCGTGGTCTATCGGCAATGAGGAGCACAACGTACAGAACAAAGACACCGGCACACGCATGGCGCGGACCATGAAGGCGCTTCAGCGAAAGATCGATCCTTCGCGCGTCTGCACTTACGCGGGCAACAACGGCACGCAGTATGCGGGGAACAACGCGGCGGTCGATCTGCGCGGCATCAACTACATCCGTATCATGGGCGAAGGCGGTCCCGAGCGCTACCACGCCGAACATCCGACCCAGCCCATGTGGGGCTCGGAAGAAGCGAGCACGCTGTGTTCGCGCGGACAATACCGCTGCGACAGAGAACGCAGCTACATGAGCGATACCGATACACCAACCAACGCTCTGTATAGCTGGGCGATGACGGCGGAGCATTGGGTGAAGGCGTATTCCAGCCGTCCTTGGATCGCGGGCGCTTTCGCCTGGACCGGATTCGACTACCGCGGCGAGACAGGACCTTACCACTGGCCTGCCGTGATCGGCCATTTCGGCATGATGGACCTCTGCGGTTTTCCCAAGAATAATTACTATTACTACCGAGCGTGGTGGACAGACAACGATGTCCTTCACATCTATCCGCATTGGAACTGGCAGGGAAGGGAACAGGAAGCCCCGACGAATCTCTGGATTGACACCAACTGTGACGAGGTGGAACTTTTCGTGAACGGCAAGAGCCTTGGCAAGAAGACAGTCACGCCTTACGAACATATCCGTTTCCCTGTCGTGTATGTGCCAGGAACAGTAGAAGCGCGCGGCACGCGGCAGGGACGCATTCTCGTCAAGAAACTGGAGACGGCGGGATGCGCAAAACGCTTTCGGACGGAAGCGGACCGTCAAACGCTCACAGCGGACGGCGCGGACACAACCGTCGTCAACCTGACCGCCCTTGACGCGCAAGGACGCGAGGTTCCAGACGCCGATGGACTGATTCGTTTTGAACTCGTCGGCGAAGGCCGAATCCTCGGCGTGGGCAACGGCGACCCTTGCAGCCACGAGGCGGAACAATGTCCCGATGACCGCTGGGAACGGAAATTCTATATGGGAAAATGTCAGATTGTTATCCAGACAAAGGGATGCGAAGGCGACATTTGCCTCAAGGCATCCGCCGATAATATGGTCTCTGACTCGTTACGCTTGAAGTCCACGAAGCGCTCGTGTTTTTAACTACGCCGTCGCCAACGGCATCGGTCGACTTTTCACTTGCCACGGCGCACAGGCGCACAAAAGGACAGACTTTCTGTTCTTCCGTTCTGAGCTCCCACGGTTCTCGCGACAAACGCGCTCACGCCGGTCTCGTCCGATTTGCCGTTCCGTCAAGAAAATGGCGCCGCCGTACGGCTTCTGACGACGGCCGCCAACGCCGGGCGTCAGCATCCCGCAACTTTCAAAAAGCGAACGCCGCATTTGGACGTTCACAGTGAACCGAAGGGCTGATATAATGAAAATACGAAAAGCGGAAGTTACCCGCATGGATATCTGATTATGCCGCGCCTACGAACACAGATGCCCCATGTCGCCTTGTGGCTGCCGACCTCGATCAAAGGGAGTCGCGACTTGTTGCGCGGCGTTCTCTCGTACGTCAATCTGAACGGTCACTGGGCCGTCGACCTGATCGACGAACAGAACACCCGTTTGGCAAACCTCGGTTCGTCCGATTGGGGATACTCCGGCATGATCGTCGACATGCGCAACCGCCAGCGGGCGGAACAATTGCTCGCGGCGGGTTGTCCCACCGTGATCACCTGTGTCCCGGACGAGCTTCTCTCGGACGGACATCCCTGTCTGCGCCTGAGCAGGATCGAGTGCGAGAACGGGGTCGTCGGCAGCAAAGCCGCCGAGTTTTTTTTGGAACGCAAGTTCACAAATTTCGCCTGTGTCGGCGATGCCACCCACGCGGGGTGGTCCGTTAAACGTCTGAACGCGTTCAGCCAACGCTTGTTCCAAGCCGGTTTTCGTTGCGAAACTTATCCGGCTCCTTCCAAGTCGGAACAGCAGGATTTTTCCAAAGAACGGCATCGGCTCTGCGGCTGGCTGAAAGCGCTGCCGAAACCGGTCGCGCTTTTCGCGGCGAACGACGCGCGGGGACGGCAGATCCTTGACGCCTGCCGGAAAGCGGGCGTATCGGTGCCGCAGGAGATCGCCGTGCTCGGCGTGGACAACGACGAGCTGATCTGCGAAACCGCCCAGCCCCAACTCTCCAGCATCCAGATGAATACCGAACAGGCCGGTTTCGAAGCGGCCCGCGTCCTCGATAGGATGATGCGCCGGCACCCGCGCGGCAAACCGCGTCAGATGGTCATCCCTTTCGGGTTCTCACATGTGGTGGCGCGCCGTTCGACCGAAACCTTGCAGATCGCCGATCCGCTGGTCGCCCGCACGATTGAATTCATCCGCATCAACGCCGACATCGTGCTGACGATCGAGGACATCGTGCGTCACCTGCACGTCTCCCGCCGCTGGCTTGAGAAACGCTTCAAGTCTACAGGTCGAACCGTCCACGCCGAGCTCATGCGCGTGCGGCTCAATCGCGTTCAAACCCTCCTGCGGGAATCCGCAATGACGATCGACGCCATCGCCGACGACTGCGGCTTCACCAGCGCCAGCCACCTCGGCGGCCTTTTTCGCAAACATTTCGACACAACCCCCGCCGTGTACCGTCGCCAGTCAAAAAAAGACGGTGTCTGATTCTGCTGAAAGAAGGCATGGGTGGGTGCAAGTTCATGTCCGATGACTGTTTTGCCTGCGTTGTTTTTCCGATTTGCCGTGGCCCCAACAACGAAACGATGGGTTTGCTGCGGAAGCCTGTATGAATCGCTTCCGGAAGAGCTCCTCGTTCAATCATGCCCTCAGAATAATCGTTGATAATTAACGACGCATCCCGTTGGCGCAGACGCGTTTTATTCTTCCCTGCGGCAGTCCTTTTTGAAACAGGTGTTCTGCGCCACCACGACGATTAACCCGGCTGCGAGGTAGACGAACGCCAGCGCGGAAACGGACGCGCCCAGCCCGAACACGCCTTTGGTCCACCCCATGATCAACGGGGCGAACGCGCCGAACAGAAAGGACCATGCGAGCATGAGTCCGATGGCTGACGCGCGGAATCGCGGCTCGACTACATCGAACAGCGCCGTCCATAGATTCGAGTCATAGAAACCTCGGAAGAAGCCGAAGAAGCCCATCGCTAGGCAGCAGATGAAGGCGCTGTCGGCCTGACCCATCCAAAAGATGAAGGGCGAGG
>CAZTDL010000527.1:0-3609 GCA_964612775.1 uncultured Lentisphaeraceae bacterium | reverse complement strand
GTGATACCCCCTGCCGACCTTTACCCTTGCGCCCGCGACAAAAATCGCTAAAATGTCATTCTCATATTTCGAAAAGAAAGGTTAGATGAAATGAGCGAGACCCCGCAGACCATGAAAATGTTGCCCGGCGATGAGATTCGCCAGATCATGTGGCGTTACGCCGAACGGTTCGACATTCAAATGGCCGTGATGGGCGCCCGTTCTGTCGCCCGCGGGCTTGTTGCCCGGCTGGTCGCCAACGGTGAGCGCAACACGCACGAATGGACTGAAGGTAAAAACAGCCTGTACCAAGCTTTTGACGAGTCGGGTATCACCGCCGCAGGATTGGATATGGAATATGGCGGCATCATCGAGGGTCCGCGCAACTTGGCTCTGGGGCTGATCGCCTTTGAGCTGTCATGGGTCGACGGCGGCGCCTCCACCACAAGCCTGATCAACAATCTGGGGCTCGCACCGATTGTGGAAAAGGGAACGCAGGAGCAGCGCGCGAAGTACATGCGCGCATGTGCCCCGGTCCAGCCCGGCGAGAACCGCAAGGTCTGGCGCAGCGCATTCGCCTTAACGGAGCCTCTCCCTTATGTGGGAGTAGACACCGGTGTCGTCAGCGGTCGAGTCACCGTCGCCGAATGGGAAGAAGGCAAGGAGCCGATACTACAGGTCGAGAAGCGCGGCCGCTTTCTTACCAATATGACGGTCGCCAACTTCGTCACCGCAGCGGTCGATACCGGCGACTCCCGTATCAAGACCTCCTGCATGGTGATCTTGGAAGCCACTGACGAAGGTATTTTCGACCGCGGCGCGCCGACCCACAAGCTTGTTCATCAGCTCTCCAACACGCATGATCCGATTTTCAGCCTCAAAGTTCCGGCCAGCCGTATCGTGGGCGGCTATACCGTCAAAGACGGCGTAATCGTTCCTAATTTGACGCATAGCGAAATCATTGAAGCGGTTTTCTCGCGCACGCGCGTCCCCGTCGGTTTGATGACGGCGGCCAAGGTGCTCTCCGCCGTCGAGCCGGTCATCCGTTATCAGCGTGGACGTTATCGCGGCGCGACCGGTATTGAGGCCGGCTCACCCCGTTACGATCTCGGCATCCAGATGAAGGAAGACGCCATCCACCGCCTCGCCGACGTGTGGGCAACTGGCGAAGCCGCCGCCTCTCTCGGATTCGAGACTGCACGCGCTTTCGATCAGCTCACGCTCGTCGAGGCCGATACCTTACGCAGCTTCGCCGAGCAAGGCATCACCGGACGCGCCCTCATGAAGGCACTGCGCAAGCCCCAGGCGGACGCCATCGAGTTGCTCAAGCTCCTCTCCAAACCCGCAGGCGAACGTGACGAGGCCCGGATCGCCGAACTCAAGGCCGACACGCTTGTGCAGTATGTCTGGCTCAGTGCCAACTGCAACGTGCTCTGCCCCGCCACCAAGCTATGGGACACCGGCTACGGCGCCACGATGCTGCGTGAGGCGGTCAGCCTCATGGGCGGCTATGGCATCACCGAAGACTGCCCCGGCTTCCTCTTCAACAAATGGACAGACGCGCAGCTGGAAGCCACCTACGAAGGCCCAGAAGCGGTACAACGCCGTCAGATCAGCGTGACCATGAACAACGACGTTTTTCTGGCGCAAATCGACCAGTGGGTCAGCGAACTGAGGACCGCCGCCATCGCCAAGCCCGGAACGGGTATGGACGCACTGGCCGAAGGCTTCGAAATGTGGCTTTGGATGCGAGCCTTCATCGCCAAAGCGAAGGACCCTCAGGGGAGCCCCCTCTCGCAGAGCCAGCGTCACGGCGTGCTTTTCACGATGGCGGACGCCATTTCGTGGCTGCTGGCCGCGCGTTCGTTCACTGCGGATATTCAGGAACTCGCCGTCAAAGGCCCCGAACATCCGGTCATCGGTTCCGAAATCGAGGGCTATCTCAACACCTTCACGGATCTGGCCCATGTGCAAATCGCACGGGCGGTGGGCGAGGTTGCCCGCGTCAGCGCCGAACTGATCTACGGCTACGGCGCGGCGTCCGAAGAGGCCGCGGCAGAATTCCAAAAGCTGCGTTCGAAGATCGACGCCTCGCTGGTTGGCGCTCGTCTGTCCAAGGACCGTGCGGCGAGGGCGCTGACCCAAGTCATGATTCCGGAAGCGTTGGACTACCCGCAGTAATCATTCAAAGAGGGCGGCCGCTTGGCCGCCCCTACGTTACGGGCGAACCTCTGCGTTCGCCCTTTTTTATGAACCCCCGAACACAGACATCTGCCTTATGAGCGAAATCGAACGCCAGACCATGGATGCCGATATCGTGTGCGTGGGCTTCGGCCCCGCCACCGCCGGATTCCTGACCACACTGACCCGTGCCATGTTGAAGCCCGATGGCACACCCGCTTTCGAAAGCAAAGTCATGCCGGGCATGCCTCTGCAGGTCATGTGTTACGAACGTGCGGATGACATCGGTTTCGGTGTCTCCGGCATCGTCACCAAAGGACGCGCCATTCGTGCCTCTTTCCCTGACGTCGACCTCGCCAAGGAAATCCCGAACGCCGCATCCGTCAGCCACGAGCATATCGCGTACCTGTTCGACCCTATCGGCGCAAGCCGTCGCGACACGGGAACAAAAATCGTGGACAGCGTGTTCAAGGCTGGTCGTTTCGCCATGATCATGGGCAAAGGGCCCGACGCCGCCGAGCTGCCATGGATTCCGCCTTTCCTGCGCAAAGAACCGGGGCTGGTTATGTCCATGGGATCCTTCATGTCATGGGTCGGCAACCAGCTCATGGGGTCAGGCCTTGTTCAGATTTGGCCGGGTACGCCCGTCAGCGCGCCCGTCATGGAGGGCGACCGCGTATTGGGCGTGCGCCTTGCCGATCAAGGCGTGGACAAAAAAGGCAATCCCGATGCCGCTTTCATGCCGGGAATGGATATCCGCGCGCGACTGACCGTCGTAGGCGACGGACCGATCGGCGCCGTCGGCCGCAAGCTTGACCGCCACTTCGGACTGCCGGCCGGCAACCGCCAACACGACTGGGCAGTGGGCATGAAGGCCGTTGTCGAATTGCCCGCTTCTTGCGACCTCAAGCCCGGCACCGTCATCCACACGCTGGGTTTCCCCGAACCCGAAATATTCGGTTTTATGTACGTTTATCCCGACCGCACGGCCTCGCTGGGCATCTTCGTGCCGTCGTGGATGGACACCCCGATCCGCACCACTTACCGTTACCTCCAGCACTGGATGCAACACCCCTATCTGTGGCGTTATCTTCAGGGGAGTACGCTCCGTTCATGGGGCGCGAAGTCGCTGCAGGAATCCGGCGCGCGCGGCGAGCCTTTTCTGGTCGGCGACGGCTATGCTCGCATCGGCGAAGGTTCCGGCACGACGAATGTGCTCACCAACTCCGGCGTGGACGAAGCGTGGCGCAGCGGCGTACTGTTGGCCGAGGGTGTCATCCATCTGCTCCAACGAGACCAGCCTTTCACCAAGGGCACACTCACCGCCGCTTATGTCAATCGCCGCCGTTCGGACTCGCTCGATGCAGAGTTGCAAGCCGCCAAAAAGGCGCGCGACGGTTTCAACAAAGGATTCATGCCCGGCATGATGGGCACGGGGATGACCGGCAT
>CAZTDL010000526.1:810-3624 GCA_964612775.1 uncultured Lentisphaeraceae bacterium | reverse complement strand
AGGAGGCACGGGGCCCGGCAAAACCTCGCTGCTGAATGTGTTGTCACTGTTCATCCCGCAGAATGAACGGGTGGTGACCGTGGAAGATTCGGCGGAACTGAAACTGACGCATAAGAATCTCGTGCGCCTTGAGGCTCGTCCCGCCAACATCGAAGGGTCGGGAAGAATCAGTATCCGTGACCTTGTGGTGAACACCTTGCGCATGCGTCCGGACCGGATCATCGTGGGCGAATGCCGCGGTGCGGAGGCGTTGGACATGCTGCAGGCGATGAATACGGGCCATGACGGCTCGATGACGACGTGCCACGCCAACAATCCGCGCGACGCGCTTTCACGTCTTGAGACGATGGTGATGATGGCCGGATTCGATTTGCCGTCATCGGCGATTCGCGAGCAGATCGCTTCGGCGGTGAACATCATTGTGCAGCAGACGCGTATGTCGGACGGTTCACGTAAGATCATCGAGATCACCGAAGTGACGGGGCGTGAAGGAAGCACGATCCAGATGCAACCGATCTTTGTGTACGAACAGGAACGGTACGACCACAAAGAGAACAAGGTGATCGGACGGCATAAACCTACGGGGAACGTGCCTGAGTTCATCGCGTCGCTGCGCGAGTCAGGAAACTTGCGGCTGAGTGATGAGGTGTTTGTGCCAATGGATTAGTCCCGCGGAGTGACGGTTATGAACAATGTGATATACATACTCGTGTTCGGTGCGGTGGCCATCCTTGCATTTGTCTGCGTGGGTATCGGGCAGGCGCTGACGGCTGAACGGGTGGAGTTGGGACGGAAGGCACAGGACGCGGTGACGGTGTTCGCCACGCCCATCGAGCGTTTTATTTCGCTTCAACGTCTGATGCAGGTCCGTTTCTCCGCAGCGGTTGTGCTGGCGGCTGTGACCGCCGGATTGCTGATGTTTGCGGGCGTGGTTCATCCGTTGGGCCTCCTTTTGCCGGTTTTGGCTTTGGGCGCGTTGGGCTATATGGTTCCGTTCTGGTGGTTCCGGTCGAAGGTGAACAAACGCAAAGCGCAGTTTGAGCAGAGCATTCTCGGCCTGACGATCGGGCTTGAGAAAGGGCTGCGTAGCGGGCAGGCGTTGGCGCAGGCGATCGAGTCGCTGGTGCGGCGAATGGAAGGACCGATGCAAGAGGAATTGACTCTGGTTCTGCGTGAGACGCGCATGGGAAAAGATCTTGTGGAGGCGATGGAGCGGCTTCAGCAACGGATGCCATGCGAAGATCTGATGTTGCTTGTGACGGCGATTCGTCTCACGACCAAGTCGGGTGGAAGTATGGCGGACGTGTTGTCCAGAATGACGGATATGATTCGCGGAAGAATGGAGTTCCAGGGAAAATTGCAGACGCTGACGGCTCAGGGGCGTTTTGAGGCGATTGCCATCTCGGCTTCACCGTTTGCGACTTTTATTGTGTTGTACGTGCTGAATCCCGAATTGATGCGGCCGATGCTGTTTCACCCGGTGGGATGGACGGCGTTCGGCGTGGTGGCGGTATTGGAAACGGTCGGTTTTTTGATCGTTCGAAGGATTGTGACGATTCAAGTGTGAAAAATTCCGTCTTGGCAGAGGAAGAATAAACATGAGTGCTCAGGAAATCATCGCGTATGCATGTATAGTCGGCGTATGTGTTGCGATCGGAATGCTGTTCCGGAGAAACGACACGGAACCTGTTCCCGCGTGCGAGCGCCGCAGTGAAGACGCGGCTCCGTGGCGGTTCCTGCCCGGCGTGTTCCGGTTGGCTTATCCGCTGTTGAATGCTCTTGATCATGCGGGATTGGGAAAAGATATGATGCTGCCGGGAAGTCCTAAGGCCCAAATGCTGCAGCGGTTGATCGTGACGGGGGCCTTGTATCCGCTGACGCCCCAACTGGTGGCCTGTGCCCAGATCGTGTACGGGGTTTTGGCCGCAGGGGTGGCGGCGCTGACGGCGTTGGGAATGGGCTGCGGCGCACAGGGGATATGTCTGTCGGCGCTGTTTGCAGGCTGGATGGGATGGATGTTGCCTTCGACGACGGTGCAGGGCTCGGCGGATCGACGCCGCACGGAACTCGTGCGGTGTTTGCCGTTTGTGATCGACCTCATTGGCGCGGGCATGCGGGCGGGATCGAACTTTGGCGACTCCGTCCGTTTCTATGTAACACAGGGCGGCGGCGGCGCGCTGACGGACGAGTTCGCCCGTCTTATGAAGCAGGTGCAGCTGGGTCTGTCGCTTTCGGCGGCGTTGGAGGAAATGGCACAGCGTGTGGACTCCAAAGAATTCACGGGATTCATCAGTTCGGTGATTCACAGTCTGGAAACGGGCGCGGCGCTGGTGGACACGCTGAATCTTCAGGGATCGGAGATGCGCCGCGTGCGTTTCAACATCGCCGAGCAGAAGGCGGCGCGTGCGCCGTCGTTGATGATCCTGCCGATCGCGGTGTTCATCATGCCGTCGGTGTTCATCATGGTGTTTACGCCGGTGTATTTGCGCATGCAGGCGTCGGGGATGGGTTCTATGTTTAACAATTAGCCTGAAGCCAAAAGCGGGGCTTTAATCTCTTGGTCGGTTAAAAAATGAGTTTTTTGTCATAGAATTCACAAAGGGTGACCATAAGGGTCAGCGCGTCGCGGTGACGGCGCCGCTGTTGTTGGGGCGTTCGCATTCGGCGGGTGTGCTGTTGACCGCGCCGGACGTTTCGGGAAAACATCTGCAACTGGAAGTGCGGGGTGAAACACTCGTGCTTCTGCAGAAGGGAAGCGGAAAGACGTGGCTGAACGACGAGCCGGTTGCGCCGGGGACCGAACGTGTTTTGAAA
>CAZTDL010000526.1:0-800 GCA_964612775.1 uncultured Lentisphaeraceae bacterium | reverse complement strand
GAAAGCCGGCGACCGGGTCTCTCTTGCCGGCGACAATGCGTTTTCGGTGAGAATCTCCGACGCGGCGGAGGAAGAGGTTCCCACGGCGGCGGCAGGACCTTTCGGCGAGGAGACATCGGCCACAAAGGCCCTTTTGGATGCCGAAAACAGGACGCAAGACGAGCCGCCTGAAAAGCCTGTTTTTTCGTCTGATGCGGAGGCGGTCTCTTCGTTTTGTGCCAGGGATTCCGAGACGCAGGCGGATGCGGGAACGTGGGCTGCGGACGATGAGACGCAGGCGATCGGTACGCTTGCCTTTACGCCCGAGATTGAAGAGTCGCTGTTCAAGAAAAACAAGGCGGCGGCCCGTCGACGGTTCTGGCTGCTTGGCGTTCTCGTTGCCGGAGTCTCGACACTGGTGGGCATCGGGGCTTGGTATTCAAAGAATCTCGTCGAGAATCCGCTGACTTGGCCGGTAGATGCGGCCGGGCAAGAGATGTATTTCGACAAGTGGGTCGATCTCGGCGATCCGGCGCTTCCGGAGGTGTTCGGCTTTTTTACACCCGATGGCGCGGCGCGGAAGGTCAACGAACAATCCGATGCCATAGCGGTTGACACGCATATCGGGAAACGGCAAGAAGTGCCGTGCCGGTTCAGACTTGAACGCGTGCGGTCGCAAGAAAATCTGACGAAGGCTCGGGAGCGGGGCTTCGCGGAGTGGCGGGAAAAGAAAATCGTGGAAGGTTGGCGCTTCGAGGTGTTGTCGGGAATCCGTTTCGCGGGGCGTGACGGAGGCGTGCCGTACCAGGTGGCGAAATATA
>CAZTDL010000525.1:0-3627 GCA_964612775.1 uncultured Lentisphaeraceae bacterium | reverse complement strand
GCTGTCCCAAAAATACGTACGGGGTCCATTACCATCATGCGCTGATCGGCAGTGGGCCGCATCTGGCTCAGGCGGTATCGCCACACAAAACATATGCGCTGTTGCAGGAGGCGATGAAGAGGGGGACGGATGAGTATGTGATTTTCAACGTGTCGAACGTTCGCGAGTTTGTTTTGGGCATCGGAGCAACGGCGGCGATGACGTGGCGGCTGTCGGCGTTCGATCCGGATGCGTGGCTGTACGGGTGGGTGAAGGAACGGTTTTCGAAGAAACGGCAGGAGATCGTGAACGCCTACAAGATCTACTTCAATGCCTATCAGATCCACGATGTTCAGAAGGTGCCATTCCTTCTGGACGGACAGATTTTGGCTATGGGCGCTCAGGAACTGAAAACGATCAGAGCGAAAATGACGGCGACTAAAATCGGCGGCGGCACAGCCGTTGAGAAAATTATCTATACTCCGGAGAAAACGCCGGTTGCCAGCCAAGCCGATGCGTTTTGGCAGGGGTTGAGCGATATGCATCCGCAGGCGCTTGAGCGCCGCGCGATCATCAAGAAAGCGGCGATGCAGGGAGCGTCTTTTGAGTTGGCCTTATTGCATGCCCGCATGGCGGCGGCCTGTCTTTCGGTTGACGAGGCCATTTTTTTGCGCGATAACCTGAGCTATCCGGCTGAGCTGATGGCGCGGCTCAGCCTGTGGCTGAAACAGGTGCTGCTGGCGCATGAGCAGTTAGATCTGGGAGATGTTTCCGGGTGTTCTTGCAGACTGGAAGAGGCTGCGGATACTTTGGCAGGCGTGGCGCCGTTGGCCGACGCGTATTGTCATGGACAATGGAAGGAATGGTACAAGGGATGTATCATTCTGAACGTCCCTGCAAATCTGCAGCGTACGCGCGAAGTGGCGGCGCAGGCTAAAAAGGGACAACGGTGAAAATGATGCCGAGTGAACGGATCGCGAGGAGTGGGCATAGCTTATGACAAACGGACTGGTAGCGCTGGATTATACCGCGATCGGGATCTATCTCGCCCTGATGGCCGGTATCGGCGGCATCTTGGGGATGTACGTTAAAAACGTGAAGGAGTATTTCGCAGGCGGGAATGCCGTGCCATGGCATTTGGGCGCAATCAGCAATTATATGACCATGATCAGCACCTTCGTGTTTGTCGCTCATGCGGGGGTGGTCTATAAGGACGGTCTGTTCGGCTTGCTGTTGCTGTGGAGCCCGGTGCCGGCCACGCTTTTCGCCACGATTTTTCTGGCGCACCGGTGGCGGAGGGCGGGACTGGTGACGCCGGTCGAGTATCTGGAGCAGCGCTATGGCGCGTCGGTGCGGCAAATCATTTCATGGGGCGGCGTCGGTTTCAGGATTCTTGACAACATGGTGCGGTTGTATGCCCTGGGCATTTTTGTGTCGGGGACCTTAGGCTGTTCCATGAATCAGGCCATCGCGGTTTCCGGCGGCATTGTGATTGTCTACACCATGATCGGCGGGGTGTGGGCGGTGGTGGTGACGGACGCGATACAGTGCGCCATCCTGCTGATGATCACAACGGTTTTGGTGCCGCTGGCGCTGACTGCGGTCGGCGGGTTTGGCTCGTTGGCAACGGCGATCCCGACGCATTTCCATTGGCTGAATGGTTCCAAAGGCGGCCTGTGGTTTCTGTTCGTTTATTATTTGATCGTGCTCATCAAATACAATGGAAACTGGGCTTTCGTTCAGCGTTTTTACTGCATGAAGGATGAGCGTGCGGCGTGGAAAATGGGGGTTATGTCGGCGGTGCTCTTCTCGCTTTTTCCCCTGATCTTTATGTTGCCCGCGTTCGCGGCAACGGTGCTGATTCCCAATCTTGCCAATCCCGAGGAAGCGTATGTCAGCGTATGCAAGATGCTGCTGCCTCCCGGCGCGATGGGGTTGATGATCGCGGCGATGCTCTCCGCCACCATGTCCACGCTGAGCGGCGAATACAACGTCACCGCGAGCGTCGTGACACGCGACATCTACCCCGTCGGTTGCTGCGCCCGAACGCCGAAAACCGCGAGCAGATGATCGTGGCGCGGTTGGCAACCGTGGCGCTGGGAACCGTGATCGTTTTCGGTGCTATGCAGGTGGGCCGGTTCGGCGGGGCTTTCGAGGCGAATAAAATGCTGACGGGACTTATTGGCGTGCCGTTGGCCGCGCCCCTGATGTTTGGCATGCTGTGGCGAAGACCCCGACCGTGGGGCGTGATGGCGTCGATCATTATTGGTATTGCGTCGGGTTTGATCCTCAACGGCATCCCCGGTTTGAGCTGGCAGTCCGCAACATTCGGACAGATTCTGGTGTGTTTAGGCATTCTGATCGTATCCGGGCTGAGAGAGAGCCGATGCGCCGAATATCGGCAGCGTGTGACGGAATTTTTTAACCGGCTGGCCATTCCCGTCAGGGAGAGCGAAGAAACCGGCGATGGCGCGTCTCGCGGACACCGGGCCATCATGATCCTGTTCGCGGTCTCGTTGGGTTTGAGCGGTCTTCTTTTTGTCGGCATCAGCCTGTTCAGTGTGGCGCTGCGGAGCGGCCAGTATGCGCTTGTCGCGGGGCTGTGGTGTTGTTCGGTCGCGGCTTTGCTGGGATGGAGACTGAGAAAAAGTCGTTCATCCCTGCGACAGGTGCCGCAGAGAGGAAATGAGAAATGTTGATCGGGGAGAATGACGATTTTCTGTTGGCCACGCCGCTGGCGCGGCAACTCTATCATGAGGTTGCCAAAGGGCAGCCGGTTGTCGACTATCACAATCACTTGTCGGCTGCAGATTTGGCAGAGGACCGTCGTTTCGAAGATTTGGCAGAGCTTTGGGTGGCGCACGATCCGTACAAACACCGCGCCATGCGGATCGCGGGTGTGCCTGAAGCGCTGATGACGGGACGGGAGACGTCGCCGCGCGCCAAATTCGACGCGTGGGCGGCTACCGTGCCGAAAACGCTAGGCAATCCACTGCACCACTGGACGGCGTTGGAGTTGCATCGCGTATTCGGTGTTTCGGAGCCGCTCTCACCGCAGAGCGCGGACCGCATCTGGGAGACCGCCAACGCGAAACTGCGCGAGCCGGCCTTCTCCGCCCGTGGGCTGCTGGCCCGCTTCGACGTCGCGTGCGTCTGCACGTCGGACGGGTTGCTGGACGATCTCACGGCGCATCGCACGCTGGCGGTGTCCGATTTTTCCGCACGGGTGTTGCCGTCGCTGCGCGGCGACGACATCGCGGCTGTGGACGGAGCGGACGATGGCGCATGGCTTCGTCGGTTGGGAGACGCGGCGGGCATCGCTGTCGGAACGTATGAGGCTTTTCTTTGCGCCGTGCGGCAGCGCTTGGACGCATTCGACGCATTGGGGTGTCGACTGGCCGATCACGCGCTCGACGCGTTCGCATACGAGTCGGCCGACGAAGAGACGACGGCTGGGTTGTTCGCACGAAGTCTGGCGGGCGAGGCTTTATCGGAGAGGGAGGCTTTGCTTCTGCGGTCGGCGGTGCTCCGCTTTTTGGGCGGCGAGTATGCGGCGCGCGGCTGGACGATGCAGCTTCATCTCGGTGCCCAGCGGCGGACCAGTTCGCGGCTACGGGCGCTCGCGGGACCGGCCGGCGGCTATGCGAC
>CAZTDL010000524.1:0-3629 GCA_964612775.1 uncultured Lentisphaeraceae bacterium | reverse complement strand
GGTGTGCGTGGCTGCTGGGCAATCTCACGTTCACCGGAAGCGCGGCGGCGCATTTCGGCGGGGGGACGCTGAAAGTGAACGGAACTCCCAGCATGGGTGCCAATCAGCGGCTGACGCTCGAGAGCGGCGCGTGCTCGTTTGTGGGGCTTGCCCTGTCGAATCCGGGAGGATCTGTCGAGGTGTACGGCGGCGATCATTCGGTGTCGAACGGGGCAAGCCTTTATCCGACCGTTTCGGGCGGGCCGGGACTCCGTATCACGAACGGGACCTTTTGGGTCCAGGCCCATAACGGCGGCCGTTTAGTGCTGAATAACGGTACTGGCGGCGGTTCGGTGGTGAATGTTGAAGGGGGAACGATCAAAGTCGGTAATCTGGACATCTACCAAGGCGCGATCAACGTCTATACCAACGGCACGTATCTGACGGCGACGGCGAATATCGGACGCGGGAATCGGTATGCGGGGGCGGTGAATATTTTCGGAGGTACAGTCAGCAACTACATGGGCAGCAATGTGGGTCTGGGCATGGCCGCTTGGAACTCCACCTCGCCCGCGACGGGAATCGTCAATCTGGTTGATGGCGTTCTGTACAATTCTTCTGGAATCAATCTGGGCGGGAGTCCGACTGATGACCGGACGACGAATTCGGTGGGCATCCTGAATGTCGCAGGGGGGTGGCTTTACGCGCCTACGCTGACGCTTGGGCGGCATACGGGAACGCTCGGTGTCTACACGCAGTCGGCTGGTCAGGCGTGGTGTTCGAACCTTCTGTTGGGCAACGGGGGCACGGGGGCGCGCGGCGAGGTCTATCTCTCGGGCGGCACGCTGGCGTTGGCTTCTTATCCGTATCTGGGGAACGCCGCCACATGTACGGGGCGTCTGTACCAGACGGGCGGTAATCTTTTGATCAGTAACTCGGTGGTCGTCGGCGGAGCGATGGGCGCATCGGGTTTCTTTCGGCAGGAAGGTGGGACCCTACAACTCAATGGGAGCTTATACGTCGGAAACGCGACGAACGCGTACGGCTTTTATGAATACGACGGAGGGAGTGCGACAATCAACGGATCCGTCAGAATAGGAAATGTGGCAGGAGCCTTCGGCAAAGTTCTGCTAAAGGGTTCTTCGCTTTACGTCCGCGACGATTGGCTGATTGGTGCCGCCGCGTCGGCGACAGGCGAACTGGAGATCGCGGGCGGCACGCTGATTCGGCCTGTTCATCTGAATGTTGCCGCCTCCGCAGGAAGTGTAGGGCTGTTACGCGTGACAGGTGGCGATCTGGTGGTGAGCAACTCGCTTTATGTCGGTCGGGCCGGCGGCGGCTATGGCGAGCTGCCGCTTGAATCTGGGTCGATCCGGGTGCTGGGCAGTAGCATCGGTGTTGTGATTGGCTCCGGCATCGGTGCGACGGGGGCCATGCACGTTGCAGGAGGCTCCTTTGTGGCAACGAATTGGTATGCGCTGTTCGCCGCGGATAGCAGCGGCGCTTACGGAGAGATTGTGATCAGCGGCGGAACCAATGATTTCGCATCAGGTCGTATCGGCCATAACACAGGAACAGGTCTTTTGCGGGTCGAGGGCGGAACCACCTATTTCACCAATGCGATCAACAGCCGTCTGACCATAGGCAACATGGCCGGTTCGACCGGTCGTCTGGAAGTGGTTGGCGGCGTACTGTCGGTGCTGAGTGTCGGCACATGGTCCTCCTCCACTACGGATATCACCAGTGCCGAGATTCTTTTTGATGGCGGCACCCTGCAACGGGGCGCGACTGGGGATACGGCAGCTTTCGTTGACACCGGATTTGACCAGGCGACGCTGACCGGCCGCGGCGCGGTGATCGATTCGAACGGCACCTCGCTCGGTATCCCTCAGGCGCTGAGCGACGAGCCGGGGCATGCCGGACGGTTCACCAAAAGAGGGGCCGGAACGGTGACGCTTTCGTCGTCGTGGAACACCTTTACGGGGTCTGTCTGTGTCGAGGAAGGCGAACTGGCGGTTTCGGGCGCGATCTATCTGACGGGGGGCGTGGCGGTCGACGCGGGGGCCGTGCTGAAGCTCACCGAGGGGATCGTGCGCGACACGACGACCGGTGCCGGGACGACCTCGCGGGTGGACGGCGCGGTCTGCTTGCCCTCCGGCGTCGCGCTGACCAATGAAGCCGGATCGGTATTCAGCGGCAGCGGCGTGGTGACCGGCAGCGTGGTCTTCGCGGAGGGGAGCGTTTGGGCACTCGACAAGGGTGCCTATGCGGGACCGTTGCATGTGACGGGAACGGCGACATTCGACCCAGGGGCTATGGTTCAGCTGACCGGTTATACAATGGCGGAATTGGTGTCGGGGATCGCGCTGGTTCGGGCGGTCGACGACGGAATCGTTCAGGCGTCGGGAATGGTGCCCGTGACATTGGACGGCGTTTCGCATCCCGACTGGTGGGCGAAACCATCGTCCGACAAGAAAACGTTTGTTGCGCGGGTGTTCCCCAAGGGAACCTTGATGGCGCTGCTCTAACGACACGGTTTCTGTTCCGCGCGGCGTTCGGAGGTGTCGAGGTCCTTCTTTGATTTTGCGGCAGGAGGGGCTGACGTCAAGCGGATATGGGGTTTCTGCGCGCCCTGTCGCGTGGAGATACGATTAAATCTTGTTTCCGGACTGACGAAGTGTCCCCATGGTACAGCCAAAGCCGGCCTTGAACAGTTTGCAGAGATGATTGGCGCTTTGGAAGCCGCAGAGCGCTGCTATTTCGGAAAAGGAACGGTCTGTCGATATTACCATCGTGCGGGCCGTGGCCATGCGGACGCGGTGGATCTCTTGGTGGAGCGAGTGCCCCATTGTCTCCTTGAAGCGGTTCTCGGCCCAGCGGGGAGTGACGCCGAGATAGTCGGCCACATCGGAGACGCGGATGTTGAGTCCCGCGTTGATGCGGATGTACTCCAGCGTTCGGATGACGAGCCGGTCGGTGATGTGCAACCGTTCGGTCGAGGCGCGCGACACGACGCCTTTCGGGGCGTAACGGACGATCTGCTGTCCGCGCAGGGCTTTGAGCATCAGCCTGTTCAGGAGCTGGGCGGCCTCATAGCCCGCCTTCTCGTCGTCGATGGCGATGCTGGAAAGCGGCGGGATGGTTGTCTCGCAAATGAAGATGTCGTTGTCGACGCCCAGTACGGCCGCTTCGTAAGGCACGGCGATGTCCGCGATCAGGCAGGCGTCGAGCACGTCCCTCGCGCGGTTGTCGTTGGGGGTGAAGATGGCCACGGGCTTGGGAAGCTTTCTGAGCCAGGCGCAGAGTCGCGGGCGTTCGGCGGGCCATGCCTTTTTTCCGGGGATAGGGCCGGGATAGACGTGGCACGCTTTCCCGGCGGCGGCAAGCCGATCGCGGAAAGCGTCCTGGCGCCAGCGCGACCAGTTGGTCTGTTCGGCGGAGCCGATGAAGGCGAAGACGGAAAAACCGAGGCCGAGGTAGTGTTCGGCGGCCAGCGTGCCGATGGCGTGTGAGTCGCTCTGAATCCGGCTGAAGGATGACAGCGGGTGGGAGGAGGCGAGATAGGGAGCGGCCGGATTGATGAGGACGGCGGGCAACTTGGCGGCGACCACGGCCTGGGCCGCTTCGTCGTTGGGGACGCGGGCGATGAT
>CAZTDL010000523.1:0-3629 GCA_964612775.1 uncultured Lentisphaeraceae bacterium | reverse complement strand
CGGCGGCGGGAATAGGGCATTCGCTGTTCGTGAAGGCGGACGGCACGCTGTGGGGCATGGGAGACAACAGCTATGGTCAGCTCGGCATCGGCACGACGGCATCGACGAACCGGCCGGTGTTTGTGGCGAGCAATGTCGTGGCGGTGACGGTGGGGAACGAACATTCCCTGTTCATAAAAACGGACGGCACGCTCTGGGGAATGGGTCTGAACGACCGCGGCCAGCTCGGTATCGGTACGGCGTCGGCAACGAACGAGTTGCCCGTTTTCGTGGCGAGCAACGCGGTGGCGGTGACGGCGGGTTTCTTCCACTCCCTGTTTGTGACGGCGGACGGCACGCTTTGGGGTATGGGATTGAACGACCACTATCAGTTGGGCATCGGCACGTGTCTGGCGACCAACGCCCTGCCGGTCTGTATAGCGGCCGATGTTGTGACGGCGGCGGCCGGATCTCTGCACAGCCTGTTTGTGAAGGCGGACGGCACGCTGTGGGGCATGGGGTATAGCAACTATGGCCAACTCGGCCTCGGCGAAACGGTGTTCAGCCAATGGCCGGTTCAGATTGCGGAGACGGTTGTCACCGTCGCGGCGGGGGAGTCGCACTCCCTGTTTGTGACGGCGGACGGCACGCTTTGGTCTATGGGAGCGAACGCCTTCGGTCAGCTCGGCCTCGGCACGACGACGAAGAGCGACGTTCCGGCGTTCGTGGCAGACGATGTTGTATCTGTGGGCGCGGCCTTTTTCCACTCGTTATTCACAAAGGCGGACGGGACGCTCTGGAGCATGGGTAATAACCGGTTTGGCCAGCTCGGAATCAACACGGCGGACGTTGCGCTTGTGACGCCGTCCCGTGTGCTTTGCGAACCCGGGGCTTTAATCGCGCAGGGTTCCTGTACCCTTCACGCGTTGGCGATGGGTAAACCGTCTGCGGCCGTGGCGGTCTCCACGCCGGTCGGTACGGCCGAGCCTGTTGCCGGGACCTATGTGGTCTCCCCGAACACGGTCTTCACCAACGTGATGACAACGCCGTTCATTACGGGCGACGCGACGCAGCACGTGTGTGTCGGCTGGACCATGGTCGGCGGGACCCCGGCCTCCGGGACCGGCACGAACGCGGTCGTCACGGTCACCGACGAGGCGGCGGTTCTGACGTGGCTCTGGCGGACCGAGTATCGGTTAACCGCCTCAGCCGACGCGAACGGTTCGGTCGCGCCGGCCTCCGTCTGGGTCGAGGCGGGCGCGACGACCCAGCTCGTCGCCGCGGCAAACGCCGGGTATCGGCTCAAGGCATGGACCGGCGACGCGTCCGGAGCCGGCAGCCCCTTCCCCGTGCTGATGGACCGGGCCAAAGCGGTTTCCGCCGTGTTCGTCATTCCGCCGTCGATCACCGCTCAGCCCGTCGGCCAGACCGTGGCCGAGGGCGGCACGCTGTCGCTCGCCGTGTCGGCTACGGCCGCGCTCGGCTATCAGTGGTGGAAGGACGGCGCGATGCTCGCCGACGCCACCAACGCGACGCTGACCCTTACCGGTGCGGGGATGAAGGATTCCGGCGTATACACCGTCGCGCTGACTAACGCGGATACGCTCACCATCAGCCGTCCGGTGAATGTGGTTGTCGGTGCCCCGTCCCTTTTGGCGTGGGGCGGTAATTGCTACGGTCAGCTTGGGTTTGGCACCTACCAATACACCAATCGTCCGATTCGCGTGTCGTCGGACATCGTCATGACGGCGGCGGCAGGCGGGTACCATTCCCTGTTCGTGAAGGCGGACGGGACGCTCTGGGGCATGGGGGCCAACGGCTGCGGCCAGCTCGGCCTTGGCTATGTGGTGGAAGCCATCAGCCTGCCGATCTATCTGGCCAGCGATGTTGTGTCTGTGGCGGCGGGCGAGACCCATTCGTTTTTCATTAAGACCGACGGAACGCTCTGGGGCATGGGGGCCAACGCCTACGGCCAGATCGGTATCGGCCTGTCTTCGTGCGCTGTCGTCGGAAAGGTCTTTGTGGCGAGCAATGTCGTGGCCGTTGCGGCGGGAGAGAACCATTCTCTGTTTGTGAAGGACGACGGAACACTCTGGGCCATGGGCCGGAACAACTCCTGGCAGTTGGGCACCGGCACGAAGGCGATAACCAACACCTTGCCGGTCTGCGTCGCCAGTGATGTCGTGACGGCGACGGCGGGCGGGTATCACTCCCTCTTCCAGAAGGCGAACGGCTCGGTTTGGGGCATGGGTGGCAATGTCCGCAACCAGCTCGGCCTGTCTGAGCTGGTTGCGCCAACGCCTGTTCAGCTTGCGGAAGATGGTGTTGCGAGTGCGGTGGCGGGAGACTGGCACACGTTGCTCATCAAGACAGACGGCACGCTCTGGGGAATGGGCCTGAACATGCGCGGTCAGCTCGGTCTCGGCACGACGAACGAAATCGATTCGGTTGTTCTCATTACGAACAACGTCGTATCCGCAACGGGCGGGAATCTGTGTTCTCTGCTCGCCAAGACCGACGGCACGGTCTGGTCCATGGGCCAGAATCTGTACGGCCGACTCGGTACCGGCACGGCATGGGATACGGATCTCATCACGCCGACGCAGGTGCTTTGCGAGCCGGGAACTGTGGTTATGAAAGGGTCATCGGCTACGCATACTCTGGCGATAGGGTTGCCGCTGGCTGAGGTGACAGTCTCCACGCCGATCGGCACAACGGACCCTGCGGCCGGAACGTATCTAGTCCGTTTGGGGACGGTCTTTACCAACGTGCTGTTGACGGCTCCGCTGCTGACAGAAGGAACGACGCAATACGTGTGCACCGGATGGGCCATGACCGGCGCGACACCGGCTTCCGGAAGCGGCACGACCGCCATCGCCACAGTCACCAACGATACGGCGGTCTTGACATGGCTTTGGCGGACGGACTACTGGCTTGAAACCTTGGCGATTAAGGGCGGCACGGTCAGTCCCCCTTCCTGCTGGGTCGAAGCCGGTACGAAACCTCAACTTACGGCTACGGCGAAACCGGGCTGCGCGTTCCAAACATGGGCGGGCGATACCGTCGGTACGCGAAATCCGCTTACGATCACTATGAATGGTCCAAAGAACATCCAAGCCGTCTTTATTACGAAACCGGGCACCTTCCTGATTCTTGACTTCCAGTGATTATCGAAACGGATTTCAAAGCCGCCGCCGCGATTGTTCATCAGCTACCGCTGGTGACCCGCAACTCCTCCGGGTTCGCCGGCATACGCGCGGATGTTTTCAATCCGGGGAGGGTATAAGTGGAAAAGGGGCCGGTTGGAATTCTAGGCCTTGACTTCTTCGCGGATCATGACGAGCAGCATTTTGAAGCACTTGTTCGCCTGCACGGCGTGCGGAACATTGGCGGGCATGATCACCATCTCGCCCGTTTTTGCGCTCAGCGTTTTTCCGCCGATCACCAGCGTGGCCTCGCCCTCGATAACGATCACGGTGGCGTCGTAAGGCGACACATGCTCGCTGAGTCCCTGGCCTTCGTCGAATGAAAAGAGTGTCAGCGTGCCCGCTTTCTTATCGAGCAGCGTCTTGCTGATCACCGCACCGTCCGCGTAATCCACGGAAGAAGAGAGTCCGATCACCTGTCCCCGTTTGTCTGTCGCCGTCATA
>CAZTDL010000522.1:0-3637 GCA_964612775.1 uncultured Lentisphaeraceae bacterium | reverse complement strand
CGCAGGGCTCTCGACCGCCGCATACACCGACAGTGCCGCCGTGACCGGAACGTTTTATCGTTATGCGGTGACGGCTGTGCCTGTTCCTCGGGACGGGCTGGATTCGCCTCCCAGCGTGTTGCTCGGCACCAGCGCGTACACGCGTCTGCCCTATGCGGTTACCAATCTGATGTCCGGAGTGCCGCAAGGGCTGTTCGCGGCCTATTATTCGCCGACCGGCGCGCCGCTGCCCGTTGTGACGCGGACGGAAGACTCGGTGACGAATGCCGCCGTTGCCATGGTTGCGGGCACCAACATGAATTACCGTACGGTATATAACGCCAGCATTCAGGTCGACGCGTCGGACGCGTATACTTTCCTCATCGAGTCGGATGACGGTCTTCAACTGTGGGTCGGGGACGACTTGGTCATCGACAACGGGTTTGCAGGCAACTACGAGGGATCGTCCATGCCGGTGTGGTTGGAGGCGGGACGCCGTTATCCGGTGCGCATGGAATATTTTCAGAACACGGGCAGTCGTGTCTGTACGCTGGCATGGCGTCGCGCGGGCGTTCCGGATGTGACCGTGACGGTACCGGCTTCAGCTTTCTCGCCCGTGCCGCTGCCGTGGCGGCATGAGGATATCGGCGATGTGAAACTGAACGGCAATGCGTCGTTCGATATCGGTACCGGCGCGGTCACCGTGACTGCGAATGGGAACGCGTTGACCAACGGAGCGGATGCTTGTCACCTGATCACGCGCGACGCGGAAGGCGACTTTGACCTGACCGTACGATTGGATTCGCTGACAGGAACGGGGACGGATCGTCTCGCGGGCTTAATTGCCCGCGGCGACCTGACACCCGGCTCAGCCGGTGTGGCTCTGCTGGCGGTGCCCGGAACTTCCTCCTATGCGCTGTCGGTGGTGACGCGAGC
This sequence comes from uncultured Lentisphaeraceae bacterium, assembly GCA_964612775.1. Classification (GTDB taxonomy): domain Bacteria; phylum Verrucomicrobiota; class Kiritimatiellia; order RFP12; family UBA1067; genus DAOPZC01. The sequence goes on along the minus strand of CAZTDL010000522.1, from coordinate 2,722 downwards.
CGTTGCGGGCGCCGCCCCGGCGCTGACGACGATTGACACCGGTGTCGCGATAAGCGCGCCGCTCTGGTTGCGCGCCTCCGGCAACGGGCAGTCGATCCGTTTTTCGTACCGGGCAGACGACGTGACGGCATGGACGTCCGCGGGTCATGCGGAAAGAACGTTTGCGACGGCGTGCAAAATCGGTTTGGCAACCAGTTCGGCCGGTGACGCGGGCGCGGCTACGGCCGTCTTCAGCGGGCTGCTGAGCGCTGATTATCCGAGCACCGTGCTGAATAACACGCAAGACGCGTACGTGCGGTCGGACGGCCTCAACTATGGCACGGATGTCCTTTATGTCAAGCGGTCGACCGGCACCACGCAACGCGAGGTTTTCCTTCGTTTCGGCGTCGCGGGGCAGGCGGGGCTCCGCTCGGCTCTTCTTCGGCTTTATATGCAGGGGAGAGACGCAACTCCTGCCGTACAGCAGGTCGTGGTACGGAGTTTTACGGATCTGGATTGGAACGAGATGACCGCGACGTGGACGAACGCGCCGGGGGGAATGAGGTTGCCGACGATCTTCCTGTCGGACGACGATCCCACGATCGTCACGCGGAAGATTTTGCCCGCCGCAGCCTCGGGGGCGCAATACGTGGAATTCGATGTGACATCGGCTGTGCGCGCGGCGGCAGAGGGAACGGGTGACCTGACGTTGCATCTCTATAACACGGAGATATTGCCCAACGGGTCGATCTCTTTCGCTTCCAAGGAACACTCGTCTGCGGCCTGCCGGCCGACGCTGGTCTGCACGTACGATGCGCCGCAGGGCGTGGCTGCAGACGGCGGTCCGGATACGGCGAACGTGACGGTTTCGTGGCGGGCGTATACGGGGGCCGGTGCCTACCGCCTGTATCGGGCGGATTCGGCGGACGGCGCTTATGCGCGGGTTGGCGGAGAACTCACGGCAACCTGCTTCAAGGATGCGGGGCTTGCCGCCGGGCAGCGCTATTTCTATAAGGTCTCGGCGGTCATCGCCGATGGCGAGACGCCTTTATCCGCAGCGGTCTGGGCGGATGCGGCTGAGATCGGTTCCGTCGCGTATGCGGATGAGGACGCCCATGTGGAAGGGAACGGGTCTATCCGTAATTCTGCGGACGTCAACTACGGGACCGCAACGTCCCTGACGCTCAAGTACAATGCGGCGGACCAGTGCTATCATCGCGAGGCTTATCTGCTGTTTAACGACATCGCCGGGATGGCTCATGTCGCGCGAGCGGTGTTGCGCGTGATGCCCAGTACGGCTGACGGAGGCGGTATTCTGCCGTCCCAAATCCCGGTTCAATTCATCCGCATGCCCTCCAACGATTGGAACGAGGCCACGGTGACCTTCAACAACCATCCGGGCGACTATCCGCCGCCCACGCCGCGGCTCTATAACGAGGCGGCGAAAGATCGTGTGACGCTCTTGGCGCAGGCTGCGAACACGGTGATGGAGGTGGATGTGACGGACATGCTGCGAGAAGCCGCCCTCGTCAATGCCGACCATAAGCTGAGCATCGGCGTCTTGCGTGTTGATGATCTGGGCGGGTTCAATTTGTTCCTTTATTCCTCGGAGCAAACGGTTGCGGCGAGCAAGCCGCAACTGGTCTATGCGATGGGGCGTCCGATGGCGCCGCAGGCGGTGGCGAGCAACGGGTATGTTCAGTTGCGTTGGCCGCCTTATCGCGGCGCGACGGGGTACGTGATTCGCCGGGCGGACGCGTCGGGAGGAACCTATGCGGTGGTGGCCAATACAGCGGAAACGACGGTCAAAGATCTCGCTGCCGAGGCGGGCAAGACGTATTTTTACTCGCTGGCGGCGGTGACCGCCGGCGGAGAAACGGAGGCCTCGTTGGCGACGCCCGCGCAGGTTCAGGCGCCGGTCGAAGAACGATATCCGGTGGCCGACGCCTACATCGAGTCCAACGGCGGGTCGACAGAGACCGTCAACCACGGTCGTGATCCGACTTTCAATCTGAAACGCAGTCCGGTCCGTGAAGACTTCTTCAAGTTTGATGTGACGGGGTTGGAGAACGCGTCCGCCGTCAGGTTCCGCGTATGTTCGTCCGCGCAAAGCGCCGGTTATCTCCCTGTCAACATCATCGTTCGGGCCGGGGATTTCGGCGACTGGAACGAATTCGGGGTGACGTACTCGACACCGCCGCCGACGTATACGCCGCCGAGCGTGTCCACTGCGGAAAAGGGGGCGAACGAACAGGCTCGCGTCTATTGCGCGTATAAGGATCCGGGCTCGTATGACAACTACATCGAGGCGGACGTGACTGCGGCGGTGCGCGCGGCGGCGCAGGCCGGTCAGCGATGCCTGACGCTTTTCCTGACGGGCGACGACCTGCTGCAGAACGGAAACGGCGCGATGAATATTCCGTCGCGCGAGTACGGGACAATTCTGAAGCGCCCCGTGCTGCTGTGCAGCGGCAGTCGGTTCGGCGCGCCGCAGGGGTTGCAGGCGGAGGCTCTGGCGGAGGGGCCCGGCTTCACGCTCACGTGGCGCACCGTGACGGGGGCGGACCATTATGTCATCGTGCGGCAAGGCCCGACAGACGAAGCTCCTGTCGTGTTGTCGGATAACGTGACCGGCACGACGTTCACCGATGTTGACGCCGCGTTTTGGAACGATCTCGACTACACCTATACGGTGACGGCGGTGAACGCCCATGCCAGCCAGGAGCAGGAACTCTGCGTGCGC
>CAZTDL010000521.1:0-3641 GCA_964612775.1 uncultured Lentisphaeraceae bacterium | reverse complement strand
CCGAGCAGCGGTTTAAGATCGTCCACGCAGATCAGCAGGACGTTCGGTTTGCGCGCCGGGGCGCCGGCGGCAACGACCGTTCCGCAAAACAACACGCCGGCGATCCTTGTCCATGTGTTTTTGTCCATGGTTGCAACTCCTCTGGTTTTTAAGAAAGGGACGGTTCACCGTTTCGTTTGTTCTATACCCGCCGTCCATCGGACGCCTCGGAGAGGCGTCTCTATCCAAGCTCTTATCGTGTCTGAAGGCTGGCCAACAATGCCGTGATTTCGGCAGAAGAAACCCCTCGCATTAAAGCGCTTTGGAGTAGCGCGACCGCTTCCGGTCTCCGCCCTTGCGCGGCTAAATAATACGCATACGTGTAGACATACGCGGAATTTTGCGGTGCCAGCTCGGCGGCTTTACGGCACCAGCTCAGGCCCTCTTCGGTCACGGACGTGTTGTTGAGCAACACGCCCAAGTTGTACGCCGCCTGCGCGAGCGAGGGATCGGATGCGAGCGCCGCGCGGAAATGCCGTTCCGCGCCGTCCAGCTTACCCTGTTCCGCTAACGCCATGCCGAGATTCAATCGGACGGCGGGATGCCGCGGGTCCACCGCCGCCGCCTTTTCGAGCAGGGTGATCGCCGCGTTGAGATTGCCTTGACGCGCCCGCAACATGGCCGCGTTCACTATCGGCGGGACCATGTCGGACCGCAGGCGCAGCGATTGCTCGTATGCGGCCAGCGCCTGGTCGGCCCAGCCGCGGCTTTCGTAGTAGTTTCCGATGTTATAATGCGATGCCCACGAATCCGGCATGCAGAGATAACTCGCTTCCAGTTCTTTGAAAACGGCTTCGCACGTCGGGCGGGCCGACGGCAGATCCTGCATCCCCCTCGGGAAACGCGCCAAGGAGAAAGCGGCCGCCACACGCACGAGACGATCATCGTCCTTGGCCGCCGTTAGCAGCCGTCCGAACGTTTCCTGACTCGTTTCGCCCGCAAGAAGTTGCGCCGCGGCCGACCGTATCAACGGATGCGGATGGGCGAGAGATTCGCGGATCACCGGCCACTTTCGGGGTTGGTCGCACGGTTCCAACAGCCGGAGTAGAGACACCGCAAAGATGGGATCGCTTTTCGCATCGCTAATGTAAGCCAGAATCTCATCCAGACGGGACCATTCGCGTTTGCGTGCCGCATCGATGAGGCCCGCGCGATAGAGCACAGGAGCCTGGTAGTCGCGCGGATGCCACTTTCTGACAAGCGCATCCGCCCACCGGGCGTCTTTATCCGTATGGCAAAGATTGCAGGCGTTGGGAGATTTATAGGCCAAAGTGACCGACGGCGTCGGCGGCAACAGCGAGTGGTCCGAACGGCGCATCCTCGCGAACGTGGTCATCGGCATGTGGCACGAGACGCATCGGTTGCCTTTGCCGTCGGCTTTGTGATGCGTGTGCGCTGTCGCCTTTTCGACGCGCTCGCGGTGACACGGCAGGCACGAGCGGTTGGTTTGCCCGTCCTCAAATTTGTAACGTCCGCTCGACGTGTGGCAATGCACGCAGTCGAGTTTGCCCGCCTGAACACAGGGACTCGTAAGCCAGCGCGTATAGGTGTAGTTCTCGCCCAAGTCGCGGCCGTCCGGATAGAAATCGGCGTTTTCGAACGCGATCAGATCGTAGTGGTCGAAGAAACGATCGCCCGGCGTGAACCGCATGGTGATCGGCCGCATTTTGGCATGACAGGTGGCGCAGGTTTCGTCGCGCCGCAGAAGCGACATGTTCTTCATGCTGATGAGCTTCAGCTCTTTCGGCGGCTGATTGGTGGGTGCCGCCTTGCATACGCGGACATGCTCGGCGCCCGGGCCGTGGCACGCCTCGCAGTTGATGCCCGGCTCGCGCCACACCGTGTGGTATGAGTCGGTTTTGAGATCGTAATTTTTGGCGATCTGGCTGACATGGCACCCGAAACAGGCGGTGTTGAAGGTCAGCTGCGGGTCGCGCCATTGCAGGGGCGCATCGTCCGTGCCGTCGGTGAAATGCCTCACCATGCTTCCGCCCGCGTCGAACCATTCGCGCTTTACCACATCATAGGCGAGCGGCAGCACCTGCAACCGGCCCCGCTCCAAAGACGTGAGCAGATAGTAGATGTTCTTGCCTCCCAAGGCATGCATGATCGGATAGGAACGTGTTTCTTCCGGTCCTTCTTCAATCAAGGCTCGGGCTTTAAGATCCATTCTGAACCGGCTCCGGCCGACCTCGACCGTATTCGTCTGCGGCGTGAGCTGCTGCCGGACAAACGTCTCATTCACCGGCTGCATGGCGAGACCGTGGTGAGACGTTGACCAGAGCGTGTAAAACTTCTCGTGACAGTCACGGCAACTGGCCGAACCCGCGAAATCGTTTTCCGTGTCCGATCTGCCCGGATTGCGCGAACATCCGACACTCAGCAGGAAAAAACCCGCGAACGACACATAAGCCCACCGTTTGAGTTCCATCACCATATGGGCTAAAGCATACCCTGCGCGGGATTCAGACGCAAGCCAAGGACGCGCATTGGACGCGCGTACGGTTTGTTTGCATCGCCGGCGGGACCGTTCCGGCGGTTCTACGGACTCTGCCGCATTTCTGCCGGGACGAAAAGAACCCCTGCGCCGCGCAGCACGCTGCGTCCGCCCGCCTGGGGTTGGATCTGGATCTGCGTGCGGATGCGCTCTTTGATCGCAGGCACGTGCGAGATGATGCCGATCAGTTTGCCCTGCTGCTGCAAGCCCGCCAGCGTGTCGAGCGCCGAATCGAGCGCGTCTTCATCGAGCGAGCCGAACCCCTCATCGAGGAACAGGGAGTCGACCCGCAACCGGCCGCTGGCCATGTTCGACAGGCCCAGCGCGAGCGCGAGCGACACGAGGAAGGTTTCGCCGACGGAGAGATTGGAGACGGCGCGCCGCACATCGCCTTGTTCGCGGTCGATCATTTCGGGCACAAGCTCTTGGCTTTCCGGATTCCAGAACATCTCGTAACGGTCACGCGTCATGCGGGCCAGATGCGGATTAGCGACCTGCAGCAGACGCCGCAGGGTAATGCCTTGCGCGTAGCGTTTGAAACGCGCGCCGTTTTCGCCGCCGATCCACCCGTTTAAGACTTCCCACTTGGCGAAGCGCGCTTTTTGCCGCTCGAGAGCTTCGCCCTGCCCGCGCCGTCTGATCAGCGCCTCATCATCGGCTTTAAGTATGGCTTGAAGGTCGGCCACGTGTTGCATTTGCGCCTCCAGCTCTTGCCTTTTCGCCGTCCACTCGGACGTCACTTCGTCCAGCGGCCGGTCGGTTACGGCTTGGGCTTCCTTCTGGCGCAAGGCCGTCTCGCAGTCAGCCAGCCGTCCCCGGAGCGCGTTGCCCGCGGCGGATAACGCCTCTTTCAGCCGTTTGGTTTGCTCTAGCTTATCATCGGTCCAGCGCGCCTCATGCCAGTGGGCCTCATCGGTGAAACCGGCCGATACCCATTGCGCCATCAGCTCGGCGGTAATGGCTAAGGCCTGTCGTGCGCTTTCGTCGCGCAGACGCTCGGCTTTGGCGACTTCCAACGTGTCGTTTTGGAGCGTTGCTTTGAGCTGTTCCAGCCGCATCCGCAAACCGTCACAGTGTTCCCTCGTTTTCTCTGCGGCTTGACGCA
>CAZTDL010000520.1:0-3642 GCA_964612775.1 uncultured Lentisphaeraceae bacterium | reverse complement strand
TCTTCGGAGGTGCAGGCGAAGTGGATGAATTCGCCGAGCTTTTCGAGGGTCGTTCCCGTCAGTTTCTCCTTGATGAAATATTCGATGGCCTTGACGTCGTGATTGGTGACTGACTCGATGGCTTTGACGCGCCGCGCATCGGCGATGGAAAGCTTCTCGGCGACATGGCGCAGAAATTCCCGCTCGTCGGCGGTAAGGTGGCGGGCCTCCGGAATGGCGGGCGAATCGCACAGGGCCTCCAGCCAAGCGATCTCGACCGCGACACGGCGTTGGATAAGCCCGAATTCGGAAAAGATGGGGCGGAGGGTGTCCAGCTTCGCGGCATAGCGGCCGTCGAGCGGCGAAAGCGCAGTTAAAAGGTCAATCGTTTCCATGCTGTGAACTCCAAAAGATGTTTAAGGATGTGCGTTAACGGTTAGGCGGAAAGGGCTGTTCAAATCGGAGAGGGCTCTTATGATTCACTGTCTGCCCGCCTGAAAATACTTACATGATAGCGTTTTCAGAACGGTGCGGCAAACAGACAAATGAGGACCTGTAAAAATGAAGGAGGGCCTCTTGATTTGTCATGCGCAATGTGACATTCTTTTAATCAATGGTATGTTTTAAACAATGTTATGTGTGCCATGCCTGTGGTGTTGGCGTGGCTTTTGAGGCATAAATCGACCTGTACGGTTTCTTTCGCGACAAGCTGGCGTGAACACGAGGTCTGTGTTTGATGAGAAAGTCGGAGGGGTGTTGATGCTGAATTCGGCAAAGCAAAAAACCCGGTATGGGATTGTCGTTGTCATGGGGGCCGCCTTTGCGGTTTTGCTTGCGGGAGGCTTTTGGTACTACCGGAGCGAACAGCAGCTGGTCCGGAGGAAAGCCGTTGAAACTTTGGTTTCAATCGGCCGGCTTAAGACGGACGAAATCGCCGATTGGCGGTCGGCGCGGTTGGGGATCGCATCGGTCTTGGCGGAAAATCCGTTTCTCCGCGAGACGGTCAGTCATTTTCTGATCAACCGAGATGATGAAAGCGCGGAGCGGCTACGTGCTTTTTTCAACAGTCTTCGAGCGCATCTCGACTATACCGATATCCTGTTGGTCGATGCGAAGGGGGTTGAGTGTCTGAGCCTGTTGAATCGGGCGGCGGGGCATCGAGGATACCTGAAGACTTTGGCGGATGCGACGCAAGCGCGAAAACCCGTGCTGGGCGAATTGCATATGGAGGAGAATAATTCGGCTCCGCATATCAGCGCGGTTGCTCCCGTTTTTTCGGATGATCGTCCGGAGGCTCCGTTGTTGTTCGCGCTGGTTTTGGTCAATGATGCTTCTCGCTATCTTTTTCCGCTGATCAAGTCGTGGCCCACCCTAAGCCAGACGGCCGAAACGCTTTTGGCGCGGCGCGATGGTGACCATGCGCTTTTTCTGAATGATCTTCGGCATCGGAGTGCTACAGCCCTCAAGTTGCGGATTCCTCTGAACCGTGCGGATGTGCCTGCGGTTATGGCCATGCAGGGCCGGCAGGGTGTCGTAGAGGGAACTGATTATCGCGGTGTTCCTGTCGTCGCTGTCATTTTTCCCGTGCCGGAATCGCCTTGGTTCGTGGTGGCCAAACAGGATGCGGCGGAGATTTATGCCGAATGGCACTCCCGCCGCAAGTTGATCTTGGCCGTGCTGGTCGTTTTGGCGTGCTTTGTTCTGGCGGTCGGGGTCGGGATCTGGCATCGGCAGCAGAAGGCTTATTACAAGGCGCTCTATCGTTCCGAGTCCCGGTTGATTGCCAGCATGCAGCGGCATAGCATCACGTTGAAGGCGATCGGCGATGCGGTGATTGTGGCCGACGTGGCAGGCGCCGTGGAATTGCTCAATCCCGTGGCGGAAAAGTTAACCGGATGGACGGATGATGAGGCGCGGGGAAAGCCGTTGGAAACGGTTTTTCATATCATCAATGAGATGACGCGGCAAGTCGTGGAAAATCCGGTGGAAAAGGTTCTGCGGGAAGGGACTGTCGTCGGGCTCGCGAATCACACGTTATTGATCGCTAAGGATGGTTCCGAGAGACCTATTGCCGATTCGGCGGCGCCGATCTTTGATGCGCAAGGCAAGATCGCCGGTGTCGTGCTGGTTTTCCGCGATCAGACCACCGAGCAGAACTATATGACGTTGTTCCGGAAAATGATGGATGGCTTTGCCGTACACAAGCTTATCTGCGATCAGACGGGATGCCCGGCGGATTATCAATTTCTGGCAGTCAATCCGGCTTTCGAGAAGATGACCGGACTCAAAGCGTGCGACATTGTCGGCAAAACAGTCATGCAAGTCCTTCCGGACACGGAACGTTATTGGGTCGAAACGTATGGGAAGGTGGCTCTGACGGGTGAGCCGGTTCACTTCGAAAACTATTCCGCGCAGTTGAAAAAATATTTTGAAGTAACGGCCTTCCGTTCTACGGTGAATCAGTTCGCCACCATTTTTCAGGATATTACCGAACGTAAAATGATGGAAGCCGCCATAAAGGAGAGCGAGAAAAAATATCGTTCGCTGACCGATGATGTTCTTGATAACACGGAGGTCGGCATCTTTATTCTGAATGCTGAGTTTAAGGTGGTCTGGGTCAACCATGCGACGGAACGTTTTTTCGGCTTTCATCGCGACGAATTGATCGGCAAGGACAAAAGACAGATTATACGCGACAAGAGCGTTGGGCTCTTTGAGGATCCGGCGACGTTTACCGCGAAGGTTTTGGCCACGTAGGATAACAACACGTACACGGAAAAGTTCGAATGCCATGTGTTGCCTGCGGAAGGTCGCGCGGAGCGCTGGCTTCAGCATCTGAGCCAACCGATCCAATGCGGAATATACGCCGGAGGGCGGATCGAGCACTATTACGAGATTACCGAGCGCAAACAGATTGAAGCCGAGCAGAAGCGGCTGGTGGCCGCCATCGAGCAGGGGGGGGAGATCGTGATCGTGACGGATCAGAAGGGTGTGATCCAGTACGTGAACGAGGCCTTCGAGACCGTGACGGGGTATGCACGCGAAGAGGCGCTTGGGAAAACCCCGCGTTTTCTGAAAAGCGGTGTGCATGACAAAGCGTTCTTTCACGCCATGTGGGCAACGCTGCAGGAGGGTAAGGTGTTCCGGAATCGTCTTGTTAACAAGCGTAAGGACGGCTCTTGCTTCACAGAGGATGTCTCGATCGCGCCGGTCTGCGACGATGCGGGCAGGATCGTCAACTATGTGGCGGTCGCGCGGGATATCACGGAACGCCTTCAGATGGAGGCCGAGTTGCAGCAGGCGCAGAAAATGGAATCGGTGGGGCGGCTCGCCGGAGGGGTTGCCCACGATTTCAACAATATGCTCGGTGCGATTCTCGGCAACGCGGAGTTGGCTCTGGATAATCTGGAGCCTTCTGCCCCGCTGCGGGTGGAACTCGAAGAGATTATTAGCGCCGCAAAAAGGTCTGCGGAGATTACACAGCAGTTGTTGGCCTTCGCCCGTAAGCAGGTTGTGGCTCCTAAGGTTCTTGATCTGAACGAAACGATCGAGGGGACAACCAAAATGCTCCGACGGTTGGTCGGTGAAAATATCGCTTTGGATTGGGAGCCCGGGCCGGGCGCGTTGACGGTGGAGATCGATCCGTCGCAGGTCAACCAGATT
>CAZTDL010000519.1:0-3645 GCA_964612775.1 uncultured Lentisphaeraceae bacterium | reverse complement strand
CATTTTAGCGATTTTTGTCGCGGGCGCAAGGGTAAAGGTCGGCAGGGGGTATCACGAATAATAATCCTGGACCCGAATCAGGACATCGAAACCGTCGGCGGCAAGGCAGTCGTCAAAGCACTGGAGCGCGGGATGGCCTTCGGGCAGGAGAGAATAAGGGAGCTTGGCAGAACCGATCACCATATCGAGCCCGAGGGGCATCGCGCGGGTCAGGAAGGCGCTTGCGAGCGGGGTTTTGACCGGCGAGCCGTCGGCACGCTTGGAGGGCAACATCACCGTGAAGTTGCTGAGGCCGACTGAGACGTGGACGCCGGCGAAAACGGGGGCTTCACGCATCAGACGGAGCGCACCCATGAGACGGTGAATGTTGTTCTCGGTGTCGGTGCCGATAGGCGCGATACCGGGATCGATGATGCAGTCGTCATTTTTCAGACCGTGGCGGTGAGCGGTTTCCAGCAGGAGCAGGGCCGCGGCATAAGTCTCTTCGGCGGTTACACACGGTAGGCCGACCCCCTCTTTCATGTTTTCGGAGGCTAACAGGATAGGGCGGAAGGGCTTAATGGCAAGCAGGTCGAACATCGCCGTGCGAAGAGGTGAAATGGAGTTGAGGATGGGTGCTCCGCGGCTTGCGTCGTAGGCCGCGAGCCCGGCTTTTGCCGTTTCGAAGTCGGGCGAGTCGATGGAAAGCGGTTTGTCGGTCACCGCTTGGACGGAGCGGATCATTTCGGCCATGAAGGCGGGGGTCCGGGGGCCGACGTTAACATCGATGAAAGACGCGCCTAAATCGGCTTGGGTCTTGGCTAAATTCATGATCCCGGTGATGTCGTTGGCCTCGAACAGCGAGTGGGTGGAGGGAACGGAGTCGTTGATGCTTTCGCCGATGATGGAAAGATTGGGAATGGGCATGGATATCCTTAAAGTGAAAAGTTGAAGAAATTTAGAAACGTGAGAGCTCGGAACAGGAAGTTATGGTTTTTTGGGTGAGGCGAGATCGGCGGGTTGGAGATCAAGCCGCTCGATCGCCTCGAACCAGCGCGAGAGATCCTTGGTTTTATCGTCGAAATTGTTTGTTCCGAAGGAGAATTTGGCCCCCATGCTTTTGGCGAGTTTCAGAAAGGCGGGTTTGGGATAGGCGGAGCCTGCCTGAATTTCAAGCGCGACGCCTTTTTTCATGGCCTTTTCGATGACTTGGCGCATGCGCGGTTCGGTCCAGAGTTGGTCGTAGCGGTTGGAGATGCAGGGCGGCAGATAGGTGGGGTTGGCGAGTATCGAGATCGGTTCGTCGAGAATACGCAGATTGTGGGCGAGATATTCCTTCATCCACGCCTCGGGGTCATCGATGGTGACATTCGGCAACCAGAGGCGGCGCGGCTTGCCTTCGACGGTGACGCCCATGATCATGGTGTCGGCAAGGACGAAATCGAGACGCTTGAGCTGAGCGGGGGCGATTCGCGTGAACCAGTCGCGGTCATTGACTTGGATTCCGATGGGGAGGCGCTGTCCGTTGGCTTGAACGCATGAAGCGCCCTCGATAAAAGAGGAGAGAGTCGCCTGATCGTGAAGCGGCCATTCGCGGCCAAAGTTTTCGAGGACCGCGCTGCGGATGCCGCTGTGCTCTTGGCGAAGGGCCGCTTTTTCGGGAGTCATTCCGCCGCGGATGTGGATATGGTAGTCCGTGAGGATGAGACCTCTGGTTTTGGCGGTGGCGAGTTGTGCCCGGAGTTCTTCGTTCTGCGGATAGAGCCAGACGTTCTCCTGGGCCCGGAGAAACGGCGAGAAGAGCGGAATGAGAAACAACAGCGGAAGAAAACGCATGGTGAAAAAACCTTTCAAAATAGGGCTTCGAGTTGGGCGATGGAGCGTTCGGTGTCGGAGAAGTCTGACACGACGAGATCGGCACCGGCGGCGGCGAGCTCTTCTGCTGTAACCCAGCCTGTTGCGACCGCCACGGCCTTGAGACCGTTCGCGTGTGCCGCTTGCACGTCTAGGGGCGTGTCGCCGATCAGGATGCGGACGGTGGCGTCGGACGGAACACGGGTGATGGCGAGCGCTGCGATGGCTGAGCGCTCGTGGTGTTCGTCGCCATATGCGCCGAAAATAAAGGCGTGGTCAAGGCCCGCATGACGTAATTTGCTCCAAGCGGTGGCGCGTACGTTTCCGGTGATGATGCCGAGCGCGTGACCGTGTCCGTTCAGGCGCGAGATCAGCTCGGGGACGCCGGGAAAGACAAGTGGCGCGTTTTGGGCCAGAGCGGCGTCGATGTCGTGGGCGAGCCGCAGGAAAATGCTCCTCTTTGGCAGGGGTGCTGATGATACCGCATGAGGCCGCCATCATGCGGACGACATTTGAGTCGGTTGCGCCGACAAAACACAGGTTGCCGACATCTGGATAAGGCCTGCCATACGCGGCTAGAAAAGCGGCGCCAAAGGCGGCACGACCCACGCCCCGCGCATAGAGGAGTGTGCCGTCGATATCAAAGAGGAGAGCATCGCGCATAATTACGTTTTGAAGCTTTTTAATCAGGACAAAATGAAAATTAATAATAACACGGACGTGTCTATCGCGCGACACCGAATTAAGGGGAAACGTGCGGATCGCGTCATGTCGTTTTTTTGCGTTTTTTTCAATGAAGGGGTTGACAGATCTCGGGCCAAACATTAAACTACCGTTAACGATTGAGAAAGAAGTTGTAGGCGAGCGATTGGATGTTAGCAGAAAGGAGGATGATTTAAGGATTTATCTTTTCGAAGCTCTGTAGCCCAGGTGCAGACCGTCGGACGAAAGTCTTGAAAATGGCCATGGGCGTGTGGAAATAGACTGATCGGGCGATTGATGCCCACGCAGACGATGAGGAGCTTGCCGGATGGAGGAAGCGACGGAGCAACGAGTCAGGCGGCTTACGCCAGAAAAAAACGGTTGCTGGCTGATCCCAGTACGAAATCAGGCGATGCATCTCTCTTCTCTGACGGAACAAATCGGAACGTTTTCACCGAAGCATGAAAAAAGGTAAAGAGGATAAGATAGCCCCGGTGCGTCGCAACGGCGAACCGGCTGATTGAGCTGAAACAAGGCGAAAGGAAGTGTGTTCTGAGTAACGATACAATATGCGATAACGCATAGGGGTTCCCTCAAAATCCGAGGGAACCCTTTCTTTTATCGGAGCGGTGTTGCTTGAATCTGCGATACAGCGGGTAAGGAGAAGCGGGATGATGAGAAGAGGTTTTATGATGGCGGCGACTGGGGCCGCAATACTGACGGGGTTGGGGGTGCGCGGCCAGACGGTCGCCGATGAAGGACAACGGGAGTTTGTCGAAATAAGGACATACACCTGTTCCAGTGTGGAGAAAAGAAACGGTTTAAGGGAAATTTTTGATGCGGCACTGATACCGGCGCTGAATCGGCAGGGCATCAAGAAAGTGGGTGTCTTTTGGAGCGATGCTGTGGTGAATGACGGCAACGCGGCGTATGCGACCAACCTTTTTGTGGTGATCCCGCATCCGACGTATGAATCGTTTGTAACGGGTGATCGGAGATTGCTGGCGGATGAGCGTTTCATGCGGGATGCGGCGGCGATATTCAACGCTCCGATGGCCGATCCGCTCTATGATGCCTGTTCCTGCGCGCTGTTGCAGGCGTTCGCGACTT
>CAZTDL010000518.1:0-3653 GCA_964612775.1 uncultured Lentisphaeraceae bacterium | reverse complement strand
CTCTCGAACACGATCGCCGGCGAGTCGATCTGAATCTTTTTGACGATAATCGTGTCGCTCAACAGCGACCGGATGTTCAAGCCGACCTCCACTTTGTCGACCGCAAAGGCATCCGTCTTAGAATACCCTTCCGGATTACCGACATTCACCTGCGAGATCGTCAGGCTGCCCGCGAGCGGGTTCAGCTTGACATCGCCCACCGACACCGTCACCCCCAACGCCTTGGGACCGCCCACGGAAGCCGCCGTCTTCACGATCGGCCCGATGGTCAACGGCAGCGTCAGCACAAGGGCCAACACCAACACGACCACCACAATGACAAACCCGATCAGGATCTTCATCAGTTTCTTCATCATTCACTCCTTTTTCGGTCCATTCCAAGGGCAGACGCGTGGGTCCGCCCCTGTTTGTGAACTCACCTTATGGAAACGCCCTTCTCCGTTACACCGTATACGTCGAAGCGGCGGTATTGCCACCGCTGGCCGTCCAAATGTGATGGTAAAACTCACCACGCGGCTTATCGACGCGCTCATACGTATGAGCGCCGAAATAATCACGCTGCGCCTGCAACAGGTTCGCCGGCAGGCGGGCGCTGCGATATGCGTCATAGTAGTTGAGCGCGGTACTCATGGCCGGCACGGGAATGCCGAGATCCACGGCCGTCTTGATGACCGCCCGCCAGGCGTTCTGCGCCTTGGCGATGACCTTCTTGAAATACGGATCCAGCATGAGATTGGCCAATTTCGGATCGGCATCGAACGCTTCCTTGATCTTGCCCAAGAAGCGCGCACGAATGATGCAGCCCTGACGCCACACCAGCGCGATCTCGCCGTAATTCAGATCCCATTTGTACTCGGCCGCCGCCGCGCGCATGAGCTGATATCCCTGCGCGTACGAGCAGATTTTCGAGGCGTACACCGCCTGCTCGAGTTGCTTAACGAAGAGCGCCTTGTTGATTTCAGTCTTGGCGGCAGGCCCTTTAAGAACCTTGGCGGCCGCGACCCGTTCTTCCTTGATGGCCGAGAGACAACGCGCGAACACCGCCTCCGCAATCTGCGGAATCGCCACACCCAGGTCAAGTCCGGCCTGAGAGGCCCACTTGCCCGTGCCCTTTTGCCCGGCCGTGTCGAGAATCACGTCCACCATCGGCTTGCCCGTCATGTCATCATACTGCGAAAGGATGTCGGCCGAGATATCGATCAGATAACTGTCGAGATCGCCCTTGTTCCATTTTGCGAAGACCTTCTGCATCTCTTTGGCGCTCATGCCCAAGCCGCGCGCCATCAGATCGTAGGCCTCACAGGTAAGCTGCATGTCGCCATACTCAATGCCGTTGTGAACCATCTTCACGAATTGTCCCGCGCCATCGCTGCCGATCCACGCGCAACAAGGCGTTCCATCATCCACCTTGGCCGAGATGTCCTGAAAAATGCTTTTCACATGCGGCCACGCCTTGACATCGCCGCCGGGCATAATGGCCGGCCCCAAGAGCGCGCCCTCTTCTCCGCCCGAAACGCCGGAACCGATAAAACGCAAGCCCTTCTCGGCCAGAAACCGAGTGCGGCGGATCGTGTCAGGGAAGTGGCTGTTGCCGCCGTCGATGATGATGTCTCCCTTCTCAAGAACAGGCAGAAGCGATTCGATGGTCTGATCCACGGCGCCGCCGGCTTTGACCATCATCATCACGCGGCGCGGCTTCTTAAGGCTCGCGGCCAGTTCCTTCAACGAGTGACAACCGATCAGTTTCTTCCCTGCGCCGCGGCCGTTGATAAACGCGTCAACCTTCTCGACCGTGCGGTTGAAACACGCAACGGTATACCCCTTGCTCTCCATGTTCAGAATCAGGTTCTCGCCCATCACTGCCAGACCGATCAACCCGATATCCGCTTTTGTCGCTTTCTTCGCCATGATTTATTCTCCTTCTGTCCAACGGCCGCACAGGCCGTCCTTCTACTGACACACGAATGTTCTATCCCACATACCCATTTTTTACACGCCGCTATACGCGGAAAAACCGCCATCGATCGGCACGACAACGCCCGTCACAAAGCCGGCCGCCTGATCCGATACCAACCACAACAAAGCGCCGATCAGATCGCCCGGCTCGCCGAAATGTCCCATGGGCGTATGCGCCATGATCTTTTCCGAACGCGGCGTCAGTGAACCGTCTTTGTTGGTAAGCAGAGCGCGATTCTGGTCGGTGAGGAAAAAGCCGGGGGCGATCGCGTTGACGCGAATGCCCGCCTTGGCCATGTGAACCGCCATCCATTGCGTGAAATTGCTGACCGCCGCCTTGGCCGCGCTGTACGCCGGAATTTTGGTGAGCGGACGGAACGCGTTCATCGACGAGACATTGATCACCACGCCCGAACGCCCGAGCGCCATCTTCCTGGTGAACGCCTGCGTGGGCAGCAACGTGCCGAGGAAGTTTAGATTGAACACGAATTCGATGCCCTTGGGATCGAGATCATAGAAAGTCACGAAATCGCGATTTTCATTGAGCAGATCGTCGGGATTCAGATATTCCATCGCCGTGGTGCCTTTGGGATGGTTCCCGCCGGCGCCGTTCAGCAGAATCGACACCGGCCCGAACGTTTTCTCGACCTCTTCGTTCGCCGCTTCGAGGCTGGCCTTATCGAGCGCGTTGCAGGCCACGGCCATCGCCTTGCCGCCCGCCGCCTTGATTTCATCCGCCACTCTCTGTGCCGATTCAAGCTTCAGATCGGCCACCGCCACGGCCGCGCCGCATTCGGCCAAAGCTTTCGCCATCGCGCCGCACAACACACCGCCGCCGCCTGTGACAACCGCCACCTTGCCGTTCAAATCAACTTTGAATGGAACCGACATGTTCTGTTCTCCTCTTCCGTTTTGTCTGTTATATCTGCGGGCAAACGCTCGGGCCTGCCCCTGCACACGATTATGATTGAAACCTTTCCCGCACGGACCACAACCCGATCGCGGGATTACTGATAAAGAAAATCTCTTCGCCGTCCGGCATCACATTGAGGCCGTCCTTCAACGTGTCCGGATGGTAGCGCGCCATCATCGCCTTCACGTCGGCGAAGGCAAACCCGGCTCCCTCAACCTCGTCACGCGTCAGATGCCCGGGCGCATACGTGATGTTGAACCGGCCTTCTGAAGAACCGTGGATCAGATGCGCCGCCGCACCGAGGTTCTCCTGCAGATCCGCATTCTCTCTCACGGCGGCCAACGTCTTGGGCGTACCGCAGTAGCCATACTTGCGGATCAGCGCATCAATCTGGCTGTCCTCGCCGAACTCCTTTACGCCCGGCGCGAGAATCAGCAACTCGCCGCCGTCCGCCATCGCCATGCGCGTACGGTAGATCGCCTTGTTTCCCAACCACGTGCTTTTAAACTCCGCCGGATCCAGATACACCACGCATTTTTTGAAAGGCTTCGGCACCATCTCGAAGTTGACTTCGAGCGCAAGCGCGGCGGCGCGATTGAAGACCTCGATGTCATCGCCGACGAACAGCCCGCGCACCGCCATACCGCCCTTTTCGCCGCGGCCGACCACGGTCTGAACATACACGAGCGGCGGCAACAGGTGACCGAAATGATCCGACCCGTAGTTGAAAAGCTTGCGCACCGGCGTGTCGGCGCGACCCATGATGCGCTCCATGCCGTAGACC
>CAZTDL010000517.1:0-3665 GCA_964612775.1 uncultured Lentisphaeraceae bacterium | reverse complement strand
CTTTCTCGCCCATCGCGTCCTGCGGCACGAAGAACACGCCCTGAATGTTCGCGCTCTTGCATCTTGAGACGTATTCGTCGAGCGAACCCTCCCTGGAAAGTTCGCTGAATTCCTGCTTCGCCCCCCAAATGAGATTCAGATTGTACGCGCGGGCCCGGTTGGCGATGGCCCCGCAAATGGCCGAGAAAAATTCGCCCACGTCCATGTCCGCGATCAACGTGGAGACGTAGGCGTGCTCCAAAGAGGCCTGTTGCGGTTTCACAAACGCCCCGGCCCCGTGGCGACGGACGATCAACCCCTCGCTCTCAACCGTCGCGAGGGCCTTCGACGCGGTTGCGCGCGAGACGCCGTAACGCCGGATCAGCGCACGCTCGGAGGGAAGTTTCCCCATCGGGTAGACGCCCGAGAGGATCCGCATACGGATGTCGTCTGCGATCTGCCGATAAGGCGGTTTCGTGTTCATGTCCATGGGCCCAGTATAACACACTTCAGACGTGTCCCGATGACACGCCTAATGTTTGATTTCAGAAGTGGACTAGGCCACTTTGTTGAGAAAACAAAGGGCTTTTTCGTTCAACTCTCGTTAAGTGTACTATAATGGCGTCCATCTTGAAAAGCTCGCGGAGGTTTTACATGAAACGACTGATGAAGAAAGAGACCCGAACAATGAAACTCGGCCGTGGCGTCCGTATTATTGCGGGTGTCGTCGCGTTGACCGGCCTAGTAACGCTTGCCGAAGACCTCGCGTGGAAGTTCGACACTTCCGAGCGCACGGCCGACGCCGTGACGGACTCGGCCCCCGCCCAGAACTCGGCGGCGGTCATCGTGCCGACAAATGTCGGGGCCGAATCGGCGACAATCGGCTTTTTCGATTCACGCTGGAGCTACGGTTTCCTTGTCGACGGATTTTCTTACGTCGTTAAGAACGGTCTTCTGGTGTTGTTCAAATGACGACCGAGGAGGGATAACATGTCATCCGTAAAATTCGCGTTGATCGCGATATCGGTGTCCGCGACGGCGTTTGCCGATTCCGCGGTCGAGGTCCTCGACTGGTCGCAGAACGCCCGGACCTTTCAGGTTGCGATGAACTATAAACTCACCGGAACCGACTCCATGATCGTCACGCTCGACGTCCTTACGAACGGCGTCTCGATCGGCACGGACAATCTTTCCCGCACGGTCGGCGACGTGAACAAGGTCGTTGCCCCGTCCTCGGGCGACACGCGCACGATCATGTGGCGTCCCGACCTGAACTGGGAAGGACATCTCTTCACCAACGGGGAAATCACCGTCAAAGCGGTCGCCTGGCCGCTCAACGATCCGCCGGACTACATGGCCGTCAACCTCGCCCTCACCAACGGAACGGGCAAGACCGCGCTCGTCAACTACTACCCGAGCGCGGGCGCGCTGCCGGGCGGCATCACGAACGACCTTTACCGCGGTGAAACGCTCCTGATGCGCCGCATCCGCGCCGCGTGCAAGGAGTTCGTCATGGGCACGCCCGCAAACGAGCCGTGGCATTTCGACGAGACCATCACACGCAGTTACGATGCGACCACGCCGTGTCCCGAGACGCTGCACGCCGTGTCGTTCACCAAGGACTACTACATCGGCGTCTTTCCGGTGACGTACATGCAGTACGACTACATCGTCTGCACATGGGCTTCGTACAGCGCCACGGACAAGAACTATTACAAATACTGGCGCTGTCCCGTGTATTCCGTCGGCTGGAACGACCTTCGCGGCGCAGGCACCTGGCCGGGGAGCGTTCCGGCGGCGTCCTCGCCTCTGGGCAAACTGCGCGCGCGCACGGAAATCGATTTCGACCTGCCGACCGAGGCGCAGTGGGAGTACGCCTGCCGCGCGGGCACGACGACGGGCCTCAACACCGGCAAGGAGATCTCCGTTTCGCGCTACGACCAGACGGTTTCGACGCCCGCCCGCGAAGTCATGTGGTGCTATTGTCACACGGCCAACGAGATGAAGGCCGCGGCGGTCAACGGCACGCTGTATTACATCCCCACGGGGCTGCTCAAACCGAACGCCTGGGGACTCTACGATATGCACGGCAGCGTTTTTGAGTGGTGCCTCGACTGGGTGGACGCCAACGCGCTCTCCAAGGACCCCGCGGTCGATCCGACCGGGCTCTCGTCCGGTTCGCTGAAGGCCGTCCGCGGAGTCGGCGCGGCGTTCTGGCCGCTCCAGAGGCGTTCCGGCGCGCGCCAGGGACTCGCGCCGACCAACAACGGCACCTATACGGGATTCCGCGTGGTCTGCCCGGCGATCGCGGTCAAGTGACGGAAAGGAGAAATGTGATGAAAAACCTTTTGACTCTCATTTTCGCGTCGGCGGTCTCGGCCGCGCTGGCCTACAACCATGTCGACCCGGCCTCCGTCGTCTGGGCGCAGGAGCGTTCCGGCGTCGTTTCGATCGCCTACACGCTCGCGGGCGCGCCGGCGTACGTCATGATCGACGTCCTCACGAACGGCGTTTCCGTCGGTTCGGCCGAATCTGCGGGTTATTCGGGCGACGTCAACGGGGTCGTACAGCCCGGAAGCCGCTCGATCGTCTGGCGCATGCAGGACGAGAAACTCAAGCGCGCGAGGCTTCCTGAAGGTGTTTTTTCGGTGCGGTTCAACGTGCGCAACGCCAACCGTCTGCCGGATTACATGGCGGTGAAGCTCGACGACGGTTCGGTCGCGTTCTATGATTCGACGAACGCGGTTCCGGACGGCGTCGGTGCCGCGCAATGGAAAACCACGCACATGCTCTTCCGCCGCATCCCGGCGGCGAACGTCTCCGCGCGCCTCGGCCTCGGCCTCGCGGAACGCGCGGGCTATAACAACGTCCCCGCCTACGTGCGCACGTTTGAGGAGGACTACTACATGGCCCTCTACGAGATGACGCAGGGACAGTACATGGCCCTCGGCAACGCCAATCCGTCCTCGTGCGGACAGACCTCCTTCGCGAGTCTCGCGAACGCCACCCATCGGACGCTGCACGAGACCGACTGGTCGTGGCACCCGGTCGACAACGTCAACTACGACCAAGCGATGGCCGCGGGGACGGCGCTCACGACCCGTTCGTTGAGCGGCAACGGCTACGGTCTCACCTTCACGCTCCCCAACGAGGACCAGTGGGAATACGCCTGCCGCTCGGGCTGTTCGCAGGACATCTACACGGGGGTGCCCGCTACAATTCGTATTGCTGGGCGGTCAACAACGTCTACGTCAACTTCCAGACGATGCAGAGTTACTACGGCGGAACTCAGGCAAACGGCTATCATCCCCAGTATTCCGACCAGATCGCGGTCGGCCAGCTCACGCCGAACGACTGGGGGCTCTACGACATGCTCGGCAACGTTCGCGAATGTTGCGCGACCACCCGCGGCGGAACGGCCGTGCTGCGCGGCGGCGGTGCCGGTATGTCCGGCGAGAACATGACGGCCGCCTGCCGTGAGCTTGCGTCCACGACGTACAAAGACAGCCAAACCGGTTTCCGTCTTGTCTGTAATCTGAATGTCGAATAAGCAATTTCGTGAGGATCGGAAAATGAAAAAACTCCTTTTCAGCGCCATGCTTTTCGCCGCCGTCTCGGCGAGGGCCGCGCTCGGCACGCCGACGGTCACGGCGATCACCCCCAATGCAAGCAACCGCACGGTGTCG
>CAZTDL010000516.1:0-3665 GCA_964612775.1 uncultured Lentisphaeraceae bacterium | reverse complement strand
CACACCCATCCCTGTCAAACCGACACGCACAGGTCAGTGAAACGGAGATGCGCCCCGACTTGGGTGTGCGGGTTGGGCGCGAATGCGCGGGAGGGACGCGCTACTTGTTCTCCGTCGCTTTTGCAAAGGAGGATCTGCGCGTCCGGGCAAGCTAACCGATTATGAAAGCGCCCTTATCTTATTCAATCAAATCGTGTGGCGACGCGTCCCGAAACAAAGGATCGGGTTTCAGATTGCTGCTCACATCTGCCGGTGAAGGTTAATTCCAACGGTGTCATTCCGGTCAGGGCGGGCAGGTCTATGGCCAAGACATTCTTCTCCTGATCGCGGGTTTCTATCGCCTGCCCGTTCAAGGCGGCCCAGGTGATTTTCATTCCGGCCGGAATATGGAAGAAGAGCGTGCACGGGTCACCGCCGTTGCCTTGTACCAGACCGCTGAGTTTTTCTTTTCCCGCATCCCATTTGATCTCTTGGGTTTCGATCACGCCCTGGCTGAAATGTCCGCTTGTGCCGAGCAATTGAGGTCTTCCCAACATCGGACGCAACGCGAAGAGATAACAGGATTTACTCCGCAGAGGCAATTCCAGCTTTTCTTTTTCTGACCGGACGAGTTTCTGCTCCCAGAAATCCCAAAGCAGATAATTCTGCGGTGCGTTTTCCGGTTTTTCCCATCCTTTGCACCGCGCGGCAATTTCATCCAGATTCAGCCGCACATTGCGTTTGCCCTCTCCCTGCACATCGAATATGCCGAAGAGCTGATATTCGCCGTCCGCCTCGCCGGGATTCATACCCCAGACCAGATACGGGTCGTTCTCCCAGATATCAAGGGGCCGTCCCGCATGGGCCAGCGGCGGGAATAACCGCTGATACATTTTAATATAGCGTTCAGGCAGCGTTTCCAACACCTCTCCGTAGGTCATGACGGTTCCGGCCAGCGCGATCCACGACATCCACATCTTGTTCCACTCGATCGGTTTCTCTTCTCCGTAAAGACAGCAGACCACGGCGCTGGGATCATTGATCCAGAGCCGGCGGTTATAAAACCAGACTTGGGCGGTGCGGTAATAGGCGGCAGGATTGTCGCCGTGCGAGTCGCCGCTGATGCGCAGGTCGTTCGCGATGCCCATGCGCGGTCCGATGGGACCGGAAATCGTGCGATAGAACACGTCATCCCCGAGCCCGCGCCGCACGGCTTCAAGTCCCACGCGGAAAATTTCGGCCTTGGTCATGGTCGGATCATGAAATTTTGATGGTTTCATCATATAGCCGAGAAAATCGTTGGTGATATATTTGAAGCCGCGTTTGCGCCATGTCCGTGCCGCATCTTCAAAATACTGCTGTACTTCGGGCCGGGATGAGTCAAAGATGGCGAGCGCATCCATGTTGTAAAGCGCTTTCAATGTCCAGGGGGTCCCCGATGCCTCAGGCGATGTGGTCACCGCGGATTTTTTCTTTTTTACCGGTTCCTTTTTGGAAACGTCTTTCCAGATGGAGCCGTCCTTGTTCATCGCGAACCAGTCGGGATGTTCTTTGAAAACCTCCGAATCGCAGGATGCCCAGTAGGTGGGATACCACACGCCTGGAACAATTCCGGCTTCGGAAATGATCCGGGCAAGCCTGTCGAATCCCTGTGTAATCCGTCCTGTTTTGTTGGACCAGTCCCCGTGCATCTGATGGTCATCGCAGATGCGCATGGTGTGAAGCCCTCCGCGTTTGAGAAAATCTTTCCGGATAAAAGGGATGTTCTCTTCGATTCCCTTTTCCAACCCGTTCCGGTAGGTCAGCATTTTTGCGTGCATCCAACCGGCATACCAGGAGCACCAGGCGACACGCGGCGGCCAGATTTTTGCGTTGTTCATTTTACCCGCCAGATCGGCATAGCGCTCCAGTTGCTCCAAGGGATTGTCGTGCAGCGAGATAAACGCAAGATCGGTTTCGCGGCGTGCGCCCGGCATCAGCAGGCAGCCGTCGCATTTGCCGTGAACTCGAAAGAGGGGGTATCCGTCAAATCCGCTGACTGTAAAGAGGTTGACGTTGTGTTTGCCGGTAAGATACCCGGCAGCCATAGGCGGCGACTCCAAGGCGATTGTCTCGCCGCTCTCAAAATTTTTGGTGTCGGGAGCGATGATCGTCGGAAGCGGTTTGCTCATGCTGGACCCGTTTAAGAGAACATGCGGCTTGTCAGGAGCATGCTTTTCCACAAGACGGCCATCCAAGGGGACAATCTGGTCCAAGGCAAGCGGTTTCTCGCTTCTGTTTATGACGGTGAGCAGGATGGTGAAGCAGCGGTCATCCAGTTTTGTGACGACCCAATTCTGATCAAGCTGCTTTTGGGTGTCCGTTAATTTCAGTGTTGTCTGGTTCCCCTGACTTTCAACCGAGGATTCATAGCGGGGATCGCGGCTTTGGATGAACGTGCCGTCCGTGAGTTTTATGCCGCAACCGGCCTCTTTGATCCATGGCGATCCATGACCGTCAAAAAGCATCCATCCCTTTTCTCCTTTTCGGATGACGGAAACATCTTCCGCCCAAGAAAGCAAACATGCCAGCATAACACCTATAAAAACGGTTGTCGTTCGGGAAATATTCGCCATAAATCGTCCTCCTTTGTTTTTACTGTATGCGATTCAAATTCTGCGAACCAGTCAGATTCGCGCAAAAAAAACATCAGAATTGCGGCCTTTGGGCGTGTTTGTTTTTCTTTTCCGTTTGTCAAACGGCCCGCACGGGCAGACGCCCGTCTCAACCGTGCCTTCGCGACCGGCACGCATCCGACCCGTAATCCCGAATGGCGCTAAGTTACGCGTCATGGACCGCCTTACCTGTAAATTTATCCGATTGCGCATTTAGTCAACATTTTTTGCGTGATTGTGTCTTGTGGAAAAGACTCCTAAGCGATACAACAGTCATACGTATGGGAAATGAATTGTCGAAAACACGAGCGGGAACAAAACGCATATTCTGGAAAAAACCGGTGTCGCAATGGATTCAGACGATGCCTTGAGAAGGTGTGAGATAAAAGACTGGGGAAAGGAGCACGATGAGTATTCGCGAAGCAGGAATCACGCGTCGGGAGACGCTGAAATTGGGAGCGGGGACTGTTGCCGGGACGGCGATAGGCATGGCGAAGGCGGAGGTTCCGGCGGTTACTGTAAAAATGCCGGACACGGAATGGTCGCGGCTGCGCGGCATCAACTATCAGCCGAGTTACGGCTCCAGCGGTTTCGAGCTGTGGCAGCGGTTTGACGCTAAGGTCATTGCGGAGGAACTGGCGCAGGGCAAACGGCATTTCCCGAAAATGAACGCCTTGCGCTGGTGGCAGTCGTGGGACTCGTTCCTGCGCGATCCGAAACGGTATGCGCGCGATTTCGAGACCACGCTGCAACGGGCGGACAACATCGGCTGCAAGGTCATGCCGTGCCTGTTCAACCGCTGGCACGATGCGGCGCTCGACTACGGCGGCATCTACATCGACCATTTTCTGCCGAAAGCGAGCTGGGTGCAGAAGGGCAAGATGTTCGACGCCTTTCTGACCGCGCTGGTGGGCGGGCACAAGGACGATCCGCGCATCTTGGCGTGGGACCTCTGCAATGAGCCCTACGCGTATTCGTGTCCGCGAGAATCGATCCCCGAGATCGTGAAGGCGGAAACCGCTTGGCTGAAGG
>CAZTDL010000515.1:0-3676 GCA_964612775.1 uncultured Lentisphaeraceae bacterium | reverse complement strand
TTGCCTGGATCAGCGAGCGTACACCTTGTCCATCCGTGTGAAAAAGAAGCAGGTGACGCTTGGGATAGCCCTTCTTCACAAAACCCGCCACCTCATTGGCGAGGCGGGTGATCTCATCCTGCGGGCTGGTGAGCGGAATGATCTCCGGGAAAGCGCCGCTTGGCATATTGAGCAGGTCAGGCACGAGAATATCGTCATCCTTCTCCTCGGCCAGGCGCAGACGGTACAGCAAGGTGGCAAATTGCATGATCTCCCGCGTGGTGCGATAGCTGTGCCGTAGGTGATGCGTCCGCCCGCGCGCTTCCAAACCAAGCGACTTCCAGGATGCGCCGCGGCCAAGAAAACCCTGGGTGGGGTCGGCCACCACGAACAGATGTCCATTACGGGGATTGAGCGCTTTCTGAATCAGACGAATCCAAATCGGAGCAAAGAACTGCGCTTCATCCATCAAGATCACATCGTACTCTGGAAGGTGAACCTGCCTGCTCTCCATAAATTGCCATAATGTCTGTGGCACATCTCCCCAATCCCGGGTGTGACTCTTCTCCAGCGCCTGCTGATAGGCCTGCATGGCGGCATACATCCGTTGGCGTTGTTCGGTGTTCAATCCAAACCCGCGGCCGCGGCGGTCGGCAGATAGATATTCCTCTTGCGTCATCGGCGGCTGGTCTTTTACCCAATCCACTTCACTGTGGAACATCTGCGCCGAGATGGACGAGTTCAACAAATTCGTCCGCCAGATTCTCTCCAACAATTTCTTGCGTGCTTCCAGTTTGAGCGGCTCGATCCATTTCGGGCTGGTCGGCCAGTGGTGATAACACCAGCCGTTGAACGTGCGCCATTCGATATTGTCAGGTGTTCGGCCTTCGAGCCGCGTAAAGCGTCCCTCCATGTCCCGGCTAAGCGGACGATTGTGGGTCAAGACCAGAAAGCGTTTGCCGGGATAGAGATGATAGAGCAGGCGCAGGCGGTACAACAGGATCAACGTCTTGCCGCTTCCCGCCACGCCATTGATAATGTTCAGCTTGAAGTCGCCGATCAAGGCCTGAGGTTCAGCGGGCAGGTCCAGGTCCGCTTTGACCGCGCTTTCCTGGTCGTAGTCCAGCAGGTAATCGGTCAGGCCGGCTTCGATGCGCCGTTCCATCGGCATCCGCACCGTCATCTCGGAAGGGACGACCACCTCGGGCGTGAACCGCTGGCGGACTTTTTCCAGCCAGAGAGATTCCATCGGTGTGGACGGAAGTCGGTCTTTCCACCCCTGGTCGGATTCCGTTTGAAGGAATTCTTTTCCCACCCAATGCGGCTCCCCGCGCCCCCGCTCAAGACGGCTTTCCGCAACCTGCTTATCGTGAATATTGGGGAAAATCACAAGGGAGGCCACTTCCTGTCCATCCGGAAGTTTGAGCGACTCGATGAAGGTACGCAACAACTCCCCCTCAGGTTTTCCCAGCGGTATCCGCTCATCCTGCAACAGGAGCATCTGCGCGGCGGTGCTGGCCAGGCTGGCGGCCGCGGAACTGACTTTGACCAACAACGCGCGTCCCAGTTCATCCAACAATAGAAAATCAGGTGCATTCGGCTGCCAGGGCGCCAGGTGATGCCAGACGTACAAGGAATCAGGCAGAGCCTTGAGTGACCGAAAGACGCGCAGGACTTCGTTGGGAATGGATTGTGGCGGGGTCTCGGGCAGAATATGCGTCATGGTTAATTCGTCAGGGTGCCATTGGGAACTGTGAATTTCGCGCAACCATCAATCAAGTCTCGTAGAATAGTCATGACCTCGGTCTGGTCCGGGTCGAACTGGTCCGCCTGGAGCATGTGATGACTGCCCACCAATATCAACTTGGTGCGCGGACGGGTGACCGCCACATTCAGGCGTTGCGGCTTGAATAGGAAAGCGGCCATTTGCGCCGCGAACTTGGGACTGGCCGTGGCAAAGGAGACCAGGATCACCTCGCGTTCCTGTCCCTGCATCCGTTCGACGGTGTCCACCACCAGTTTACGAATTACCTCTTCATCCATCACCTGCCGCCTGAGCAAACTGCGGATCAGGCGGCTCTGGGCGCGATAAGGAACCACCACCCCAATGTCTTCCGGCGAAACATCCCGCATCAACAGGGATAGCACCAATTCCACCACCGTCTCCGCTTCGAGGAGACTGCGAACCGTTGAGTTTTTGTGGCATAAATCCAGAAAGACCGCCGGCAGGCCGGGGTCCAGCACAAAGTCCCAAGGCGTTGCTTCGGGAGATAGCACTAGTCGCCGTGCCGCGGCGTCCTGGCTGGGCTTGAGTTCATTATGGTAAAACGTGCGGCTCGGCCAATCCGTCAGGATGTCATTGAGGCGATATGTGACGTTGAGCATGGTCTCGTTCCCGCGTCCGGCCAGATAACCAAAGATGGAGGTTTGTTTGCTCTCCGATTCAGAAAAAACAGTCACAGGTGGAAGTTGATTCTCATCCCCGATAAAAATGTACTTGCTGCCCGCCAACATCCCCATGATGGCCAATGGTAATGTGATTTGGGAGGCCTCATCGAACAACACCACATCAAATTCGACATTCGCCAGGCGTTTGGATTGCAAGGCAAAAGGTGTCGCGCCGATCACATAGCCACAGTTAATTTCTCCGAAACGCGAATCAGAGAAGGTATTGTGATTAGGCACTTTTAAATCATCGGTATGGCGCCCTTCGCCAATCTTACAGACCGGAATGCCTTCATCCACCTGGGGAATCTTATTCAGGGCATTGTGAATGGCGCGATGGGTAAGCGCGGTGACAAAGACCCGCCGCCCATCCTGAACCAGAAGCCGCGCCAGGTGCGCCAGCATAAGAGTCTTGCCTGTCCCCGGCGGTCCCTGGATCAAATGCAACAGATCGGTGGCGTATGACATTGCCACCGACTCCACCTGACTGTCGTTGAGTCCCGCATCCTTCAAGGATTCTTTCGCACGTTCGTATTTGGCGTAGTCGATTTTTGGAGTGAGCAATCCCTGCAGAAGCGGCAAAATAATGGAACGTCCCCGCAGAGAATCCGCGACCGCATCCAGCGCGGCCAGATAAAACGGGCTGGCGTCGAACCAGTCCTGGTCCATCACCCAGTCTTCCGAATACCTTGAGAAGAATACTTCATTTCCACGGATCAAACTGACTTCGAGTTCATTTTCCCCATCGTATTGCAAATCGCAGTGCAGGGCATCCTCATCACGCGGATCGTCCCGATGCAAGACCACCAGGTCCCCTTCCCGAAAGCGCGAATCATTGGTGGTACATCCCAGACGGGCAATCCCATTTTGGAAGTTTTTTACGCTCAGGCCTTCCACTGCCCAACCCTTCGCCACCCGGTCGCTCAGAGACTGCGACCACTGGCGGACCAAATTCTCGCGTTGCGTTTCCGCTTCATCCTGGACGAAGTTGCGAAGGCGAACTAGGAAATCTGCGGTAGTGGAGGATGCCATAGTTCCAACGCCCTGTGGGGCTAAAGAAGATAAAGTGAGTATAGCATCGTTTAGACGCGGTGAGAGTGGAGAAGGCGGGACGGGCATGGGATGGTTGACTTCGCCGTGTATACTTTGACAATGTCAAGTTACCACGTCAAGGAGGTGTTTTTGTGGCATAAATACTTATTTTCCGCTACCCCTATTTTGGGGTGGCAAGTCCCCATCTCCGTCCCAAAAA
>CAZTDL010000514.1:0-3680 GCA_964612775.1 uncultured Lentisphaeraceae bacterium | reverse complement strand
TGGAGACATTGGCATGGTACAGTGCAAACAGCGCGGGCACATCTCATGCGGTCGGAGGAAAGGTTCCAAACGCGTGGGGCTTGTACGATATGATCGGAAACGTCATGGAGTGGTGCTTGGACTATTGGGATGGCACCACGGCATTGTCGGGCGGGACGGACCCGGTTGGTATGGACGCGGCGGTGAACCGTGTGATTCGGGGAGGGCATTGCGGTACGGACGCATCCGGTTGCGTGACCCGTTCGCGGTCGTATTTCACCGTTTCGACCATACCGCTTTTCAGCGCCCGACTGGGGGTGCGAGTGGCCATTTGGCTGCCCTGAAATCGGGTTGTTATTTGACGAAATCGAGGATTGAGAAATAGGCTTTGATGTGTCCGATTGAATTGGCACGGGAGACGGTCATGAACACAGCACGAGCGAACGTTGTTTTTGGTCTTCTGATATTTTTTCTTGCGTCCAGCGCGTGGGCGGACGGAGCGGCAATCAGCAATGTGACGGTGCGGCAGCGTTGGCCGTGGGATAGAAAAGTGGACATTGATTATCAACTTTTGGGCGAGTCCGGGCAGTCATTCGACGTGTCGGTCACGGCGCGCAACGGCAGTCAGATTCTGGCTCTGCCGGACGTTTCGCTTTCGGGGGACCGTTTTGATGTGAGGCAGGGAAAGCGGCGAATCGTCTGGAATCCGATGGTGACGGGGTATACGAACGAGACGCTGACGAAATTCAACGTCTGCCTGACGCCGACCAACCCGCCGCTCTACATGATCGTGGACCTGACCCGGGCGGCGGGGGCGGATGGCCAGATCATCTACGTGTACGAATCGGATCTGACCGGCGGCGCGTACGGCAGCGTGGAGACGAATCCCGTGCCGGGTGTCGAATCGCTCGTTTGGACGGGAGTGACCAATAATGCGGCCTATATGACGACCAATCTGGTCCTGCGGCGCGTGGCGTCCGGTTCGTTTCAGATGGGGGGAAGTACGGAAGTCACACTGACCAAAGGACTCTATGCCGGTGTCTTCGAACTCACGCAGGCGCAGTGGTACAACGTGATGAGCAATTCGATCTCTTACTCGTCGGTTTACCCCAAGGCGGATATCGCGTTCGGGGATGTCCGCGGGTTCAGCGCCGGAACGAATTGGCCCTCCAGCCACGGCGTGGACGCGACGTCGTTCATTGCCAAACTGCGGGCGCGGACGGAGCTTTCCGGCTTTGATCTTCCGACGGAGGCGCAGGGGGAGTATATCTGTCGGGCGGGAACGACGTCATACTATTATGACGGAGTAACGACAAGCGCGGATACCAGCGTGTTGAACGGATTGGCTTGGTGGTTGGGGAACAGCGGGAATGCGGCACACCCTGTTGGGAAAAAGCTGCCCAACGCATGGGGGCTCTATGACACCATCGGCAATCTGGGCGAATGGTGCCTGGACCGGTATGCCGGCACGACGGGACTGCCGGGCGGCACGGACCCGGTCGGCGTGACGTCCGGCGTCAGCCGGGCCTTCCGGGGGTATCATTACACCGGAACTGCGGATGGATGCGGTTCCGGGAGCCGGTTCTATTTTTCAGCGCCGTCTACGACCAGCCCGAAAGTTGGCATGCGGGTCGTCGTTTTCTTGCCCTAAATTGCGGCGTTTGGAAAAACAGAAGCTGGGGGCTCATGATGTTGATGTGCGCAAGCGGGAAGAAGGGAAGATGGTTGTTGGGCGCGGTTGCTTTGTCGGCGTGCCTCGTGCAAGCCGAGATGACCGACGGCGGCATGCGCTGCGAGGTCAAGCCTTGGCAGGGACGGCCGACGCTGTTCGTGAAGGGGGCCCCCTGTTTCCCGATGGCGTTCATATCCTATTACCCGGAAACGTATCGGTACAAGCAGATGGGCGGGCACGGCGTCCACGTGTACAGCGTGGCGTGGACGCTGACGGACAAATGGCTGGGGGGTGACCGGCCGGTGAAATGGAACACGCCTGGTCTTTGGAGGGATCCTGACGAAATCGATTGTCTGACCATCGAGAAAAGCCTGCAGGACATTCTCGACGCCGATCCTCAGGCGCTGATCTTTCCCCGCATCTATTGCGACAGCCCGGCGTGGTGGGACCTGCGGCATCCCGAAGAAACGAACGGAGACGGAAAACTCGGCGGGCAGAAACGTCGCCAGTCCTATTCCTCGCAGATGTGGCGAAACGATACGGCTGAAGCGCTCAAAAAAATCGTACGCTTCGTCTCCGCCTCGAAATTTCGGGATCACGTCATCGGTTTAATGCCCACCTCCGGCGGAACGGAAGAGTTGGCCATGGGATGCGACGAGAGTCCGTGTGCGCAGAAGGCGTTTCGTAAATGGGTGCTCGCGCGGTGCGGCGGCGACGCCTCCATCGTCGAACGCCGGTTCGGCAAGCCGCCGGATGCGCTCGCGATTCCTTCAGCGACGGAGCGGATGCACGCCGACTGCGGCAACTTTCTGGACCCTCAGAAATCGCCGCTGGTGATCGAGCTGCGGCGCTTCCGTTCCGCGCAGCAGGTCGATGCGGCGCTGGCGTTCTGCCGGGCGGTGAAAGAAGCCTCGGGCGGACGGCTGATCGCGGGCTTTTTCTACGGCTATACAATGCTCTGGCCTGACACGGGACACCTCGCGCTCCGCCGAGCGCTTGATTCCAAGGACGTCGACTTTATCACGACGGCGGGCGGCCTGAGTTTTACGGAGACGGACTCCGTCCTCCGAGCCGGGAAATTGTTTTACAGCGAGATCGACGCCCGGACGTCGCTGAGCAAGTGGATTTCCCGGATCCGTCCTGATATTGATCCGCACGGGGAGTACAACGAGAAGCGCTGGTTCGGCCCGCCGACGATTCCCGAAAGCTTGCAGGTTCTGAAAAAAATCTACGCCAAGAATCTGGTGAACGGCTGGGCCTGTTGGTGGTTCGACCTCTGGGGCGGCTGGTACGACGACGAAGCGTTCCTGAAGCTGTTCGCCGAGATGCAGAAGATCGGCGACGAGACGTTGCGCCACCCCCGCAAATCTGCGGCGCAGATCGCCGTGTTTCTGGACGAGCACGCCTACGAGGCGGTGCCGTACGGCGTGTCGCATTGGGGCGGTAAATTCGCCTGGTTGCTGGCTCAAAAGGCCGAACTCGAAAAAATGGGGACACCGTTCGACTTCTACCTGCAGGACGAGATCGCGTCACTCGACCTGTCGCCGTACCGCATGCTGGTTTTTTTGAATCCGTTCGCGTTGTCGGATGAGCAACGCCGGACGATCCGGGAGCGGTGTATGACCGATGAGCGGTTGCTCGTGTGGCTGTGCGCGCCGGCTCTGGTCGGCGACCGGATTTCGCTGGACAATGTGTCGTCGCTACTCGGCATGTCGTTTGGAATGGAGCCGTCTCGTCCGAAAACCAAAGTTGCGTTAAGTCTGCCCGAGGGTTCGTCGTCTTACGAAGGCGCGGACGTCTCGCCGTTTCTTTATGTGACGGACGGCGCCGATGATGTCTGGGGACAAACTCCCGAAGGACGCATCGTGGTGGCCGTGAAGCGGATTGGGGAGAGTCGCAACCTGTTTGTGTCGATGCCGCCGCTACCGTGGAAAACGTTTCAACAGTTCGCCAAACGGGCGGGGGTGCATATATTGCTTACTTGCGCTGACAAGCGATATATTGTAAAATACGCCGCATGTCAAGAAAC
>CAZTDL010000513.1:0-3695 GCA_964612775.1 uncultured Lentisphaeraceae bacterium | reverse complement strand
CGTGGGTCGGTATCATGGTGCCGTGGGGAAGCCGCACCGTGCTGTGCGGAAGCGTCGAAGAAATGAAAGAGGCCGTCTATCGTCTGCACCGCGTCGGATATGATATCGCGGGCGCGGTGACCATTGACGCATGGGTCGCGGCTAAGCAACCGGTCTTGTCGAACGAGCCTATCCAGCCTCAGGTTCTTTATCAGCGCATGAAGGACGGCACCGCGCCTGTGATTGTGGATGTGCGTTTGCCGAGCGAATGGATGGGGCTGCGGATCGGCAACGTGGTGAACCTGCCGCTGAACATGTTGAGCGAGCTTGCGCCGACGAAGCTCGACCCTCAGGAGCCGGTCGTGACGGTCTGCAACTCCGCCTACCGCAGCAGTATGGGCATCGGCGTGTTGGAGCGGAAAGGGTTTAAGAAAGTTTCCAGCATGGTCGGCGGCAGCGAGGCTTGGATCGAACAAGGTTTTCCCGTGATCCAACCCGCGGCACCCGGGGTGACCGCCGTAGCACAACCCAAACGCGTTGTCAGACTGCCCGACCGGATCGACCCTTCCGCGCTCAAACGCCTGCGGATGGATTTGCCCGGCACATACGAGCTGGTGGATGTGCGGCCTGCTGAGCAGTTCGCCGATTATCACCTGTCCGGCGCACGCAACGTTGAATTGGCCGACCTGATTTCCAATCCGTCGTTTTTGACGGGCGCGGGAGCGCTGGTGATCGTAGACCGTGACGGCTCGTTGGCCATGGCGGCGGGCGGTAGCCTCGCTCAGAAGACAGAGCGGCAGATTAAAGTCCTGTTCGGCGGCCTCAGCGCCTATTGGAACGACGTGGAGATGGGCGGACCGGTCAAGGCTGTTCCGCTTGAACAGCCCGCATCCACGTCACCTGCGATGCAACCGGCGGCTCCGGCGCACTCTGCGCCGCAAGCGCCGCAGGCTCCTAAAAAGAAAAGCGCGGGGTGCTAGTCATGAACGCGAAACCTTATTCCAATCCTTATCTTGCCGGGGTTTTGCTTGGATTAACCCTGTTGTCGTCTTATCTGGTTCTCGGTGCGGGGCTGGGAGCCTCTGCGGGTATCGCGCGCGCCGGAGCCTACTGTGAACTCGCGCTCGCGCCGGCGCGGACGCTGGCCAGCAAATACTTTGGCGGGTGGGGCGGGCAGCCGCTCCGTTATTATCTGGTTTTCATGCTTGCCGGCGTGTTCTGCGGCGGCCTTATCTCCGCTTTGTTGGCTGATCGCTGTTCCGTCGTCGTGGAGCGCGGTGTCCGTTGCTCTTCGCTCAAACGGCTGAGCTTCGCTCTGATCGGAGGGGTCATCGTCGGTTTCGCCAGCCGGCTCGCAAACGGTTGCACTTCCGGACAAGCCCTTTCCGGTAGCGCCGTGTTGCTTACGGGCAGTCTTTTCTTTCTCGTCAGCGTGTTCGCGGGCGGTTATGCCACGGCGTGGTTTGTAAGGAGGCAGTGGGATGATTAACACCTTTTTCAACAGCGGAACACTCGATTCGCCCGCGGCCTTTCTGGCGAGTCTCCTGATCGGGCTTGCCTTTGGCGTGGCATTGGAACGCGCGGGTTTCGGGAGTTCGCGCCGTCTGGCGGGAATCTTCTATTTCCGCGATATGGCCGTGCTGAAAGTCATGTTCACGGCGGTGATCGTTGCCATGATCGGCGTTTCTTATGCGAAGGCCTTCGGTTGGGTGACGACCGAGAACGTTTATTTTCTCCACACGCTCTATGCCGCTCAGATTCTCGGCGGTCTGATTTTCGGCGTGGGCTTCGTGATGGGCGGGTGGTGCCCCGGCACGGCGGCGGTGGGTGTGGCGTCCGGCAAGATCGATGCGCTGGTGTTCTTGGCCGGCGCGGTAGGCGGAAGCATCCTCTATAACGAGCTGTATCCGGCGGTTGCGCCGCTGACGGTCAACGACCGGGGGGTGGTTTTCGGGTTCGAGTCTCTGGGTGTTTCCGAGGCGGGCTTCGCGTTTGTTTTCACTCTGGTCGCCGTGGGTTGTTTTTGGGGCGCGGAGGCGATCGAGAAAAGACGCGCCGGAATCGGGACGGACGGCTATTGGAACTCACGTTTTCTCAAGGTCTTCAGCGCGGTGCTAATCATCGGCTCGTTTGGCCTCTTTGCTGCGCAGACGCGTCCCGCTGCCGCACCGGCGGCGCAGGAGCGGGCGCTTTTGTCGGGCATGCAGGAGGGGGCGGACCACATCGAGGTTCAGGAACTCGCGGATCGCCTGTTGAGGGGCGACGCATCGATGACATTGGTTGATATTCGGACGCCGGAAGAGTATGCGAGGTTCCATATCCGTACGGCGATGAACATTCAGGTTGCAGACTTGCCCGCAGCGCTTGCGACGCGCAAGAATCAAGGCCTCATTGTTCTTTACTCTAACGGGATGACGCATCCTGCTCAAGCCCGCGACAGTTTGGCCAGATTAGGTTTCGGTAACGTCTATCAGCTCACAGACGGACTGGAGGGCTTTCTGAATACATGTCTCAGGCCGGTATCTTTGCGCGATGAGTGGGTCTCGCCCTTACAGGCGGCCAAGATACGGGCGTGGCGTGCCTTCTTTCTGGATGCGTCCAAGCCTGCTGCGGCTCCGCCCTCACCAAGCGCGGCGGAAAAGCTTCCTGCGGAAGTGGAGACCGATTGGCTTGAACAACGCCTTGGACGGGGTGCTGTGAAACGCATCGATCTGCGTCCTCAGCCGGAATATAACGGCGGGCATATACCGGGTTCGCTGAGTTTGAATATTGAAAGTCTTCGTGGCTGTGTCGACGGCATTCCTTCGACACTGCTTCCAGCCGGGATGCTGGCCGAGCATTTTTCACTCATGGGTATTCAGCCCGAAGATGCGCTGATTATTATTGGTACGGAAAAACTTCAGGACGCTTCATTGGTTTCGATGGCCTGCAAACGGCTTGGGCACCGTCGCTATGCTCTCCTGAGGGGCGGCTTCGCCAAATGGCAGAGTGAAAAGCGGCCGCACGACACGCGCATTCCAGTGGTCACGGCTTGTCGGTATCCGGTTCCCCCGAAGGCAGACGCTTTTACGGTCGGAGCAAAGGATGTGCTGGCGATGATCGGTCAGCCGGGAACGGTGATCCTCGATGTCCGCCCCGCTGATTTTTTCACCGGCAAGAAACGAGACGAGGCGCGGGGCGGTCATGTTCCGGGGGCGGTCAACCGTCCGTTCTCGGACGATGTGGCTAAAGGCGTGGCCTTTAGCGCGTTTAGGCCGCTCTCTGAACTGGCGGACGCCTACGCGAAAATCATCCCGGCTAAAGACACGCCGGTCATTGTCCATTGCCGTACGGGACATCAGGCCAGTCAGACCTTTTTTGTGCTTACGCGCCTTTTAGGGTATACCCATGTCCGTTGGTATGATGCCGGATGGACCGAGTGGGCGGCACGGCCGGAACTGCC
Organism: uncultured Lentisphaeraceae bacterium; assembly: GCA_964612775.1. GTDB lineage: Bacteria > Verrucomicrobiota > Kiritimatiellia > RFP12 > UBA1067 > DAOPZC01. The sequence continues at coordinate 274 of CAZTDL010000513.1, read as the reverse complement.
GGTTGCGAATGAAGGGCAACCGCAGAGTGAGACAAAGTGATCTGCCGGACGGTATTGCGTGATATAACATGCTGAAATGGTGACGCGGCAGGGTGCTGCATGGAAGGCGTAAGGTGCTGAATACCGGGTGCAGGATGAGATTGGCCGGTGTTTTTTTTTGATATTGCGGGCACTTTTTTCTTCTATTTTGAGGCTTGTTTTTTGGGTTTGTCTTCAAGGGCTGGTTTTTGCTATATTAAAAATTTTCTGCCTTAAGCAGGGTAGAAACGGGATG
>CAZTDL010000512.1:0-3699 GCA_964612775.1 uncultured Lentisphaeraceae bacterium | reverse complement strand
ATCGCGGATCTCGCCGTCGCTACCGGCTGCGGACAAATCAAAACGGGGTCGCTCTCCCGCTCCGAACGCACAGCCAAATACAACCGGCTGTTGCGAATCGAGGAGGCGTGCGGCGCCTCGGCGCGCTATGGGCGAAACGGATAGGGATAGACAGCCCGGAAAGCCCCGATCTTGAAAGGCTTTCCGGGGTGAACCTCATGCCGTTTTTCAGCCACGCGTCGCGTTGCGCGCGATAAGACCGGCTTTCAGCGCCGCCAGGTCGGTGTCGGCGGGAGCCGCGCCGGATTCGACGGCGGCCTTTGCCACCGCGTAAGAAATCTCCACATAAAGACGGCGATCAAAAGGTTTCGGAATAATATACCCGTTGCCGAATTCCAGTTCTTCCTGGGGATACAACGCCTTGATTTCGGCAGGCACCGGCTCGCGGGCCAGCGCGGCCAGCGCCTGCGACGCGGCCACCTTCATCGCCGTGTTGACGGTGCGAGCGTGAGCATCGAGCGCGCCGCGGAACAGGTACGGAAAACCGAGCACATTATTCACCTGATTGGGATAGTCCGAACGTCCGGTGGCCATCACGTAGGGTTTGTCGCCCATGACTTCCGCCACGATTTCGGGTCTGATCTCAGGGTCCGGGTTGGCCATCGCAAAGATCGCCGGATACTCCGCCATACCGCGCACATCCTCCGCCTTCACGGCGTCCGCCGCCGACACGCCGATGAAGACATGCGCGCCGCGCAACGCCTCCTGCAATGTGCGGACGTGCGTATCCGAGGCATGCCGCTTCTTGTGGTCGTTCAGATCCTCGCGCCCGGCGTGGATGACGCCCTTGGTGTCGCACATGACCAAATCCTTCACGCCGGCAGCCTTGCACATGTCGGCGATGCGGATGCCCGCCGCGCCCGCGCCGTTCATCACCACGCGGAGTTCGCCCATCGAGCGTTTGCAGAGCGTCGCGTAATTCATCAGGCCCGACAGCAGGATCACCGCCGTGCCCCACTGATCGTCGTGAAACACGGGGATATCTAACATCGCGCTCAGGCGATCCTCAATCTCAAAACAAGCCGGAGCCGCGATATCCTCGAGGTTGATGCCGCCATACATCGGCGCGAGCGCCATCACGGCATCGATCACGCGCTGCGGATCGGTCTTGCCGGTGCTCTTGCCGTCTTTACGGCAGTGGTCCACCGGGACCGGCCAGGCGTCCACATCGCCGAAAGCCTTGAAAAGAACCGCTTTGCCTTCCATCACGGGGATGCTGGCCGCCGCGCCGAGATCGCCAAGGCCGAGGATCGCCGTTCCGTCGGACACCACCGCCACAAGACTGCGCTTCGCCGTATAATCAAACACCGTCTCAGGCTTCGCGGCGATCTCCTTCACCGCATGCGCGACGCCCGGCGTGTAGGCCAAGCAAAGATCGTTCTGTGTTTTCAGAGGCTTCACCAACCTCATTCCGACCTTACCGCCCTTATGAAACTCCAGCACCGTCTCACGATTCACAGGAACTTGAGCCATTGTCCATCTCCTCTTTCTTAAAAGCCGAACACAAGAAAAACGGGCAACAGTTTAGCTTTCCGTAACCTCTAAAACCAGAACAAACGGCCTGAAACCTGAGTTCCAGCGACAGGCCGCCACCCCGCCATTGACACCGGCGTTCAATTTCACTACAATGTTGACACTTTTTTGCACCGGTTATCGGAAGCCCGTGAGATTCGGGCGCGGTCGCGCCGCTGTAATTGGCTACAAGCCCCAACATGCCATTTCCCGCGAGGGAGAGAAGGCGGGGTGAGGTTAAGCCTTAAGTCAGAAGACGGACCGGATGCAACTTGCGACACTCCTTCGCGCCAGAGGAGCCTAAGTTTGTCGTCCGGCTGTTTCCGGTCCAGCTTTCGCTCTCGCTTTATCGCCTCTTGCGTTTGGGCGTGCCCTCACAATCCCGCCAGAGGAAGTTGAACAATGATGCAACAGGCAATTTCCATGCAGGCGTCTGCCGTTCTGACCGCAGGCCTGCTCACGACCACCGCGATCCTTGCCCAAGAGATGACCGGCCCCTCCCCCACCAACCTGCCGCCGATTGTCGTACAGGCCAGCCGCACCGGCAAAACGGTGATGCGGATGCCCTCGACGGTCCAGATCGTTACCGGCGAGGAAATCGCCCAATCGGGATGCTCCTCCACCGCCGAAGTCTTGGAAAAGAAAGGCGGCGTGTTCATCCGCACGATGAACAGCAATCCAACCCTTTCGCAAATCTCCATGCGGGGTTTCGGCGAAAACTCATTTGGCCGCGTGCTCATACTGGTCAACGGCGAACGCTTAAACAATCCCGACCAAGCCTCTCCGAACCTGATGCGCATTCCGATCAGTTCTATCTCAAAAATCGAAATTCTGCGCGGCCCCCATACCGTCCTTCATGGCGACTTCGCCTCCGCAGGCGTCATCAACATCATCACGGACGATTCCACGGCAACGCCGAAAACGACCATCGGCGGTTCTGTCGGCGCAGACGACACCTATTCCGCCTTCGTCAACACCACCGGCGGATTTGCGGAAGAGGGCGTTTCCTACCGCGCCAGTCTCGATTGGGACAAGTCCAACGGCTATCGCGACAACAGCGACTACGAGACCTATGAAGCCGATGGAGCCGTCCGCAAAGATTTCGGGGAGAACCGTTTTCTCTCGCTCTCGACCTATTACAACCGCTCCGAATACGGTCTTCCGGGCTCACTGCCCTATTATCTTTACAAAAACACGCCGAAGAGCACCACAACACCCCATGACCGGTGCGAAACGGACAGTTACGGTTTGAATTTGGGCGGTCGATCAACGGCCGGCGCAGACGGCTATGTCGACGCTCATTTCACGGCCAGTCACCGCACCATCGACAGCCTATGGGTCTATAGCTCGGGGAAATCCAGTTATGACAGCGACATCTATTCCTATGCCTTTACGCCGCAGTACGTGTTAGACGTTCCCGTTTCCGGTTTCCAGAATATTCTGACGCTCGGCATCGATTTGCGTTATGACGACACGCGTTTCGATTCGGGCTACTATTCGCCTGTCTTCACCTCAATGACGCATTGGGATTATGATCGCGCCAGTTTCGCGGGATATGCGCAAAACGAGTTCTTCTTCACGGATGAACTTTCCTTGTCCCTCGGCGGTCGTTCAGAATGGTTTGACAACCGGATACAAAGCGCGTCAGACACCCCATCGTTCAGCACGCGTGAGACGGCATTGGAAGCATCCCTTCTCTATCGCCCGATTGAAACCATGAAGTACTATGTCAAAATCGGCCGGTTCTATCATGCGCCGTTTATCGACGAAATCTTCGCGGGTGCGGGAACCCCGAATCTCTCGCTGGATCCTGAAACCGGCTATAACATGGAAATCGGGACCGAAGTCCATATCGCCCAAGAATGGACCGCTTCCCTCGCCGTTTACGACATGGAAATGCAGAACGAGATCTATTACGACCCGTATGCCTGGCAAAACAAGAATTCCCCCGGCGACACCCGCCGCGTGGGCCTCGACGCCTCCTTGCGCTGGGCGCGCGACCACGTAGCGGGCGTCTCGTTCTATTACAGCGCGGTGGAATCCGAATTCACGGAAGGCCCCTACGACGGTAACGCCATGCCGCTGGTGCCGAGACACACCGTCGGACTCAACGGCGAATATTACCTCGCGCACGACGTAGCCGTGATG
>CAZTDL010000511.1:0-3703 GCA_964612775.1 uncultured Lentisphaeraceae bacterium | reverse complement strand
GTCGATGGTACGGCTGCCCCACTCGGCGAGGTCGCCGTGATAATCGTATTCGCCGTGCCAGTGATTAACATAAGCGGCGTTGAAGGGACGCCATGGCGTCGGGCCAAGCCACATGTTCCAATCGAGATCGTTCGCGTTCGGCTCCGTTTCAGAGGGGAGAAAATGGTTGATCGCGGAGCGGCCCATGCCGGCCATGCCGGCATGAAGCGTGTGGAGCCGGCCGAGGCGCCCGCTTGTGGCGAGCGTCATGGCGGTGACGAAATTGCCGACGTTGCGTCGCTGTACGCCACCTTGATAGATGCGCTGGTAACGGCGCGAGGCCACGACGACCGCTTCGCCTTCGCGCATCGAAAGGGAGATGGGCTTCTCGCAGTAAACGTCTTTGCCAGCCTGCATGGCGAGCATGGCGAGACGAGCGTGCCAGCGGTCACCGGTGGCGATATAGAGCGCGTCGATGTCGGGGCGAGTCAGAAGCTCGCGAAAGTCGCGGAAGGCGGTGCAATCGGTGTTGCCGTAATAAGCGTCGACGGTGGCTTTGGCGCGTTCGCGGCGCTCCCGGTTGACATCGCAGACGGCGAGGATGCGCGTGTCCGGAAGATTCATAAAAACGGGGAGCAACTGTGTGGCGCGGCCGCCGTTGCCGATGAGCCCCATGGTCACGGTATCGGAAGGCTTAACCGTGTTGGCCCATGTGCGATATCCCATTGAGGCGGCAGAAAAGCGGCCGCATGAAAAAGGAAACCCCGTCGTCCGATGTAACTGGTGCTCATAAAACTCCCTTTTTTATTATGTGATGATTATAAGCGATGATGTGTTTAAGTGTCTTGTAAATCTCCTTGGGAAATGTGTATCCTATCCGCATGAGTTTGATCGTCCGCCGAGATGCCGTTTGAGACAAAATTGTCACAAACTCGTATGGAGAGTAATGTGACAGATTTGTTGAAAACGCGTGAAAAGGACGGCATTTACGCGTAAAAAAGGACGTTTTGAGCTTTTTTGGCGGTTGCCGACCGGTTTTTTGCGATTGGCACATCGCTTGCTTTAAGTTAAACACCTGCAATGAAGCAGACAAAACAAGGAGTAATATGAAAACGAGGATGAAGGCGTTTTTGGCTATGGCGGCGATCGCTGGTTCGGTTTGTGCGCAGGAGTCTTCGACGCCTGCCGCACCTGCAGTTAAAGAAGAGTCGCCTGACACGGGGTTATCATTCAGTTCGACGTTGGACATCTACTCGGCGCGTGTCTGGCGCGGATGCGTGATCAATGATGAGCCCGTGTGGCAGCCAGGTGCTACAGTCTCGTACGCGACGGGCGATTACGGGACGCTGTCGGCGAACGTGTGGGCCAACTTCAACATGACCGACAATCTCAAGCGCTCGCATTTCGGCGGTGTGGACGAGCTCGCCTACACGCTCAGCTATGCGATCGATGTCGGTCCGATGTCGCTGTCTGTGGGACACATCTGGTATACGTTCCCCAGCATCAGTGATACGCAATACGCCCACAGTACGCGTGAAGTGTATGCGACGGCTGCCTTCAACAACGAGATCGTGACGCCTTTTGTGAAGGTGTATTACGATTATGAGGCCGCCGAAGGATTCTACGGCAACGCCGGTCTCACGAAGTCGTTCGACATCACCGATCAGTTCTCGGTGGGGGCTGAAGTCTCGCTGGGCGCGGGTGACGACGATTATATGAACTGCTACTTCGCGACGGCCGATGCAGGCTTGGTCGATTTCAATGCGGCGCTGTTCTGCTCGTATGCGATTACGGACAACCTCTCGGTCGGCGCACGGATCGCGTGGATGTCGCTGCTCGATAGCGATGCGCGTGACAACGAAGTCTACTATGATGAAGACTCTCTGTGGGGTGGCATCAACCTCGCGGCCTCGTTCTAAGGGCCTTTCGGTCTTCTGAGCTATAAAACCGCATGCGTCGTTGGCGCATGCGGTTTTTTTATACAAAGAATAAGGGCGTGTGCGAGACCCGCACACGCCCTTATTTTCTGCGGCGGTCGAGGAGGACCGCGACTAGCGCGTGGCGTCCGTTACGCCGCGGAAATAACCGATCGATTCGGCGATCCCAAGCAGGGGATCGGTCATGTCCTTCTCGTATTCAAGACTGCAGGCGCCTGTGTAGTTGATCTTGCGCAGGGCCCGCACAACGGCGGGGAAGTCAATCGCGCCGCGCGGGAGTTCGATGCCGCGGCCTTTCTTGGTGGGTTCCGTCACGTTCTTGATGTGCACGTCGTGGATGCGGTCGGCGTAGTCAATAATCGCTTTGACGGGGTCTTTGCCGTCGCGGAACTGATGCCCGATATCGAGGCAGAGACCGACGCGTTTATCCATCTCTTTGATCATCTCGATGCCGCTTTCGGCATTTGGGAAGAGTTCCGGCATGTCGGGGCCGTGATTGTGAATGGCGTAGTTGATGTCGTACTCCTGCACCTTAGCGTTGATGAGCTTGAGCAATTCAGGTGAGGAGACTCGTTTCTTTTCGACCATTTTGAAGGGGACGCCGACGAGCGTTTTTACGCCTGCGCGCTTGGCGTAAGCGAACGCGGTGTTCACTTCTTCTTCCGTGCCCATGTAAATGGGTCCGACGCCATAGCCGGTTACGCCGAAACTTCTGCACTTTTCATGGAAAGCGGCAATCTCTTCGTCTGTGCTTTTGATCGGCAGGTGGAAATCCTTGATGCAGAGGTAATGGACGTCGACCTTTTTCATCATCTCGAGCGTTTGGTCGAGATTGAATTTGTGGAAGGTGTATCCGGCAATGGCAACTTTGAAGGAGTCTTCAGCACCTGCTGCTGGAGCGGCCTGCTGGGCACGGGCCAGGGTGACCAGTGCCGGAGCGCTGGCCGCTGCGGCCAATCCGAATCCGGCCTGTTTGAAAAAGGAACGACGTGTCGTCATATGGGAATCTCCTCGTTAGAATGTTTCTGTTTGTAAACGTGGCCCGCCGCAAAGTCAAGTGGAAATCCCTCATTTACTGCTGAGCGCTTTTCGCAGCAGGGTCTCGGTGTCTTTGACGGCCGGGTCCGCGTCGAGTGCGGACTGCACCATTTTACGCGCCTGATCCTGCGGAAAGCCGAGAGAGCCGAGCGCGAGGATCGTGTCGCGCAACATGGCGTTTTGCGGTTCGCCGCCGCCCGCCGTCCGGCCTGCGAGCGCTTCCAACGGATCGACTTTGTCCCGCAGTTCGACCACGATGCGTTCGGCGGTCTTCTTGCCGAGACCGTGAACGGAACTGATGCGTTTGATGTTGTTTTCGGCGATCGCAAGCGTCAGTTCCGAGACCGTGAGACCGCTGAGGACGCTGAGGGCCGTTTTGGGGCCTACGCCGTTCACGCCGATCAACCGCTCGAACATGGCTTTCTCTTCGGCTTGAATAAAGCCGAAAAGAATCTGCGCGTCCTCGCGGATGTGATGGTAGGTGAGCAGGCGGCATGAAGAACCGGTCGCGGGCAGGCGGTCATAGGTGCTCAAGGAGATGAGCACCTCGTAGCCGAGGCCGTTCACGTCGAGTATGGCGACGGAGGGCGTCTTATCGACCAACAAACCATGTAGAAAAGCGATCATCAAAGAAGGCGTTGGGGGTTAGTCGTGGGGAGTCGCAAAAACCGTACGCAGGCCGACTCCCCTTTTTGTTTTTAGATGCCGGAATCTTCTTCGAGCCGTGGCGCGTGCCGGAGAACGTACGC
>CAZTDL010000510.1:0-3708 GCA_964612775.1 uncultured Lentisphaeraceae bacterium | reverse complement strand
GAAAATCATCGCACCGCTCTTCCGCCTGCGTGCATTTAATGTTGCAAGTCAGGGGAAGTGCTTGACCGACTATTTTAAAACGCGTAAGGTAAATATTACGGTAATGGCAGAAATAGCGTTTGGCGCTGTATTTGTTGTGTTTAGGATGTTTTTGCGCCCATCTTGCCGGTTCTCGCCAAACGCGCGCGCGGAAATATCCTCGGTATTTTGGATACCGGTTTTGCACCCAGGAGGGACGTAACGTGAATACACCGATCAACCAACTTCTCTTAAGGAAGGGCCGCGATATTATCACTATTGATCCCACCGCAACCGTCTTTGAAGCGATCCAATTGATGGAGGCTAAAGATGTCGGTTCCCTCCTGGTGTTGAATGCGAACGGCAAAATAGCGGGCATCTTTGCCGAACGAGACTGTTTTCGCAAGGTGATCTTGCTTGGGAAGTCACCGAATGAGGTGCAAGTTAAATCCGCTATGACCAAAAAGGTCATTTACGTTTTTCCGGAAACAACGGTAGACGAGTGTATGTCGTTGATGACGCAAAAACGTATTCGTCATTTGCCTGTTCTTGATAGCCAGCATAAACTGCTCGGTATTATTTCAATCGGAGATCTTGTCAAGTTTGTGACCTCCGAACAGGACGCGTTGATACGGAACCTCGAGAAGTATATTGAAGGTTCTTTATAACGGTTCCCTTAGAAAAAGAACATCCCGCCTGATCGACGATTGAGCGATTCGGGTGGGGGTCTTTTTTCAAAACGTTTCATATCGCTTAGGGTGTACGGAGGCCTCGTCATGTCTGCTTTGTCCGTATCTGCAGCGCCTTGCGGCTGCGCGTGTTCATGCGCTGTTACCGAGTCTGAGCTCTTCGCTCGCCTCGATGATGTGATTGAAGAATATCGCATAAAACCAGGCGGATTGATTCCCGCTTTGCAGACCGCGCAATCGATCTTCGGTTATTTGCCCGAACCCGTGATTCAGCGGATTGCAGACGGGCTGGGGAAGACGGTGAGTGAGGTCGCCGGCGTGGTGAGTTTCTATTCTTTTTTCACCCTTCATCCTCGCGGCAAATTTCTGGTGCGCGTTTGTCTTGGCACGGCCTGTTATGTGCGTGGGGGAAAGGAGGTTTTGGCGGCTTTCAAAAAGAGATTGGGAATCGACGTGGGTGAAACCACGCCGGACAGGCTGTTTTCACTGGAAGTGGCCCGTTGTTTCGGTGCCTGCGGCATGGCCCCCGTGGTTATGGTGAACGACACCGTGCATCAACGTGTTAAACCCGCTCGCGTCGGTGAGATGGTTAACAGGATTTTGGCCGACTCAGCCGAGGTCGGACGAAAGGAGCACGCATGAATTCACCCGCTTTGCCGAAGGTTTGTACTCCTGCGGATCTTACCGCATTGCGTGAGCATTTGCGTAAGGAAGGAACTGTCTGCACGGATGGCCGAACGGGACAGATTCTCGTCTGTTTCGGAGGCAGTTGTCTGGCTTCCGGAGCCAAAGAGGTGCGTGACGCCTTGCGTGCGGCATTGAAGCAGGCGGGGCTTGAAGATCGGATATCTCTTGTGGAGACAGGCTGCATGGGCCCTTGCGTCATCGGCCCCGTAATCTTGCTGACAGAAGATCGGACCTTTTATCAGGGGGTGAAACCGGAAGATGCCGCAGAGATTGTCGCGTCACATCTTTGCGGGGGTAAACGGGTTGAGCGGCTGCTGGTAAAAGATGCTTCTGGTGCGACGCCATTGCCCTGCCGTGAGAGTATCGACTTTTTCAAGCGTCAGACGCAGATCGTTTTGCGTAACTGCGGGTGGATTAATCCGGAGCGGATTTGCGACTACATTGCGCGTGACGGCTATGCCTCGTTGGCGAAGGTCGTGACCGCGATGACACCTGCTGCGGTGATTGAGGAGATGAAGCGTTCCGGTTTACGGGGACGCGGGGGCGCAGGTTTTCCGACTTGGCTGAAATGGCATCTGACCCGCCAAACGCCGGATGGTATGCGGTATGTGTTGTGCAATGCCGACGAGGGCGATCCCGGCGCCTATATGGATCGCAGCGTTTTGGAGGGAGATCCTCACAGCGTGATTGAGGGAATGGCGATCGCCGCATTTGCGGTCGGTGCTGCGCAGGGCTATGTGTATGTGAGAGCCGAATATCCTTTGGCGGTCGAACGTTTGTCCACGGCCATTGATCAAGCCCGCGCCTGTGGTTTTCTGGGCTCCCGGATTTTTGGGACTTCCTTCTCCTTTGATTTGGAGATCCGCATGGGATCAGGCGCGTTCGTCTGTGGCGAGGAGACGGCGTTGATCGCCTCGATCGAGGGAAAACGCGGAGAACCCCGTCCCCGCCCGCCGTTTCCGGCGCAGAAGGGGCTGTGGGGGTGTCCGACGGTTCTGAATAACGTCGAGACCTATGCGAATGTGTCGGCCATCCTCCAAAACGGAGGCGATTGGTATGCGTCGATGGGCACGGCAAAAAGCAAGGGCACTAAAGTCTTTGCTTTGGCTGGCGCAGTCCGTAATACGGGCCTTGTCGAAGTGCCTATCGGCACTTCGCTGGGTGAAGTGATTTACGATATCGGCGGCGGCATCCGCAACAATCGGCACTTCAAAGCAGCGCAAATCGGCGGACCTTCTGGCGGATGCATTCCGCGAGAAAACTTGAATGTTCCATTGGACTATGAGTCGTTGGCTGAACTTGGCGCGATTATGGGATCCGGCGGACTGATCGTTATGGACGAAGACACGTGCATGGTGGATGTCGCGCGCTTTTTCATTGAGTTCGTCCAGGAAGAATCGTGCGGCAAGTGTGTGCCTTGCCGTGTAGGCACACGTCGCATGCTCGAAATTCTGGAGCGGATCTGTTCGGGCCAGGGAGAAGAGGGGGACATCGAGCAGCTGATCGAGTTGAGCCATTTCATAAAAAATGCCTCTCTCTGCGGTTTGGGACAGACTGCGCCCAATCCGGTTCTTTCAACCATACGTCATTTCCGACACGAGTACGAGCAGCATATCCGCGACCATCATTGCAGCGCGGGCGTTTGTTCCGAACTGGTGCGTGCGCCTTGTTTGAGCGCGTGCCCTGCCGGTGTGGATGTGCCCGGTTTTGTGTCTCTTGTCGGCGACAAGCGATATGCCGAAGCGTTGCGTTTGCATCGCGAAAAGAATCCCTTTGCCTCCGTGTGCGCCCGCGTCTGTTTTCATACCTGTGAGGACAAGTGTCGCCGCGCGTCGTTGGATGAGCCGGTGGCGATTCGCGGCATTAAGCGGTTCATGGTCGACCAAGAGGTGACCATCCAGGTTCCGGAGGTCAAAGAAAGTCCAGAGAACGCTAAGCATAAAATCGCTGTTGTCGGTGCAGGACCCGCAGGGCTTGCGTGTGCTTACTTCTTGGCGCGAATGGGTTATAAGCCGAATGTGTTTGAGTCCGAAGCGCGCCCCGGAGGCATGCTGGTGCAGGCGATACCGGCCTACCGCCTGCCGCGAGAAGAACTGGCGCGTGAAGTCCGTATGATCGAGCATTTGGGGGTGAACTTAGAGACCGGCAAAACGTTGGGGCGCGACTTCACGTTAAGTGCGTTGAAGGAGCAGGGGTATGAGGCGGTTTTCTTGGCTATTGGAGCGGCATTGGGTTTGTCTCTCGATATTCCTGGAGCGGATGCGCAGGGGGTGACTGAGGCGATGCAATTTCTGCGCCAGTACAATATTCGCGG
>CAZTDL010000509.1:0-3714 GCA_964612775.1 uncultured Lentisphaeraceae bacterium | reverse complement strand
CGTCGGTACGGCAGAACGTCGGTTTCTGACGAAACTGTAATCCTTTCGGCTCTAGAAAGGAATAGACAAATCTCGGTACCCTGTTAAAGTAACGTTTCTTGTTTGTACGGCTATGGCCGTGTGATGACCGTAAATGAATGCGATGTGTTGTCCGGGTAAAGAATCATGCATATTACGTTTCCTAAAATTATCCAAGGCGGTATGGGTGTCGGCGTTTCAAACTGGCGTCTCGCGCAAGCGGTTTCCAAATTGGGACAGCTTGGCATCGTGTCCGGAACCGGACTTGACCAGGTCTTAGCCCGTCGTCTTCAGGATGGTGATTTGGGCGGTGAGTTTCGGCGCGCGCTTGCGCATTTCCCCTTCCCGCAAATGGCGCAGCGTATTATGGATGCGCTGTTTGTTCCAGGCGGCAAAGATCCTAAAGTGCCTTACAAGGCCTCTGAAAAACAGGTGATGAAGAGCAGCGCTTGGCGTGACGAGTTGTGCATCGTCTCTAACTTCGTTGAAGTTTTTTTGGCGCGCGAAGGCCATTCGAATCCGGTGGGCATCAATTATCTGGAGAAGATCCAATTGCCGCATCTGGCATCCGCCTACGGCGCGATGTTGGCGGGCGCGGCGGTGGTGATCGTGGGCGCTGGCATTCCCGTAGAATTTCCTCGCATGTTGGATGCGTTGTCGCGGCATGAGGCGGCCACCTATACGGTTCATGTGCAAGGCGCAACTCCCGAAACCGATTGCCGGCGCGTTTTTGATCCCGCTCTTTTCATCGAGGCGGGTGTTTCGGTTCCAGTCTTGGAACGCCCGAATTTCCTGCCGATCATTTCGGCTGATTCACTGGCCACGATGATGATCCGCCGCTCGGGCAGCACGGTGGAAGGTTTTGTGATAGAGGGGCCTCTGGCGGGAGGACACAATGCTCCGCCGCGCGGACAGCTTAAGCTGACCGAAGACGGCCAGCCGATCTATGGTCAGCGCGATGTGGTGAATCTGGAGGCTATGCGTAAGATCGGCCTGCCGTTCTTTTTGGGGGGCGCATATGGCTCTCCAGTTGCGCTTCAATCCGCCTTGGCCGACGGCGCTGCGGGTGTACAGGTCGGCACACCGTTCGCGCTTTGCGTTGAATCGGGGATGTCGGAGAATATGCGGCGTGCGCTGATCCGCAAGGCGTTGGCCGGCAAGGCGCGTGTCTATACGGATCGTCTGGCTTCTCCCACGGGGTTTCCTTTTAAGGTCGCCGATCTGGAAGGTACGCTTTCGGAGGCGTCGGTCTATGAGATGCGCCGCAGGACATGCGACCTCGGGTATTTGCGGGAGGTATATCTCAGGGGGGATGGCTCCTTCGGATATCGTTGTCCCGCTGAGCCTGTGGACGCTTATGTGGCCAAAGGCGGCAAGGTTGAGGAGACGGTAGGGCGCAAATGCATCTGCAACGGGCTTTTCGGTAATATCGGTTTGGGACAGGTGTTGGCAGACGGCACGCGTGAACCGGGAATCGTTACGCTGGGCGATGATTTCGCCAACGTCGGACACTTCTGTACGCCGGAAAAATTGGACTACACGGCGGCGGATGTGGTGCGCTATATCCTGGGCTGAGCGGGCGTGTCTTTTTGTCGGTTTGTGGTGCGGAACGCGGACGGCGTGATGTGAAAGGCGTCTTGGAAGCGGCGGCCGAAGTGGCTCGGCCCCGCGAAACCGCAGGCGTCGGCGATCTCGTTGATCGTCATACGCGTGTCTCTGAGCAGGGATTGGGCGCGGTCCAGCCGCACGCGCAGAATTTCGTCGTGGATCGTTCGTCCGAGCGTCTTGCGGGCGTGCATTTCCAGCAGCCGGCGCGAGACGTTCAAATGGCGGGCGACGTCCGCTACGGTCATCGGCGCGCCGACGTTGAGCCAGATGAACTCCAGCGCCTTGACGACCAGCGGGTCGGCGATACGGATGGCCTCGGTGGATCGCCGCGTCACGATTTGTGTCGCGCCGTAGGCGATGACGTGTTTGCGCCGAGGGCCTTTTCCGCGCATCAGGCCGTCGAGAACTTGAGCGGCCTGATAACAGGCTTCCTCCGCGCCCATCTGGATGCTGGACATGGGCGGGTTGGTGGTCTCGCACAGAATCTCGTCGTTGTCCACGCTCAACACGGCGGCTTCCTGCGGCACGGAAACGCCGGCCTTCATGCACGCGTCCAGCACCTGGCGTCCGCGCACGTCCCACGCGGCCATGATCGCCACGGGTTTGGGCAGGGCTTTGAGCCACGCGCACAGGCGGTTTTGTTCGACTCCGAAATCGTTCTTCTCGCGCGCTGTGAGCGCGGGATAGACGTGGCAGTTACAGCCGTGTTCCGCCGCGCGTTCGGAAAAGGCCTCGGCGCGGTCGCGGGACCAATGAATGCCGTTGATTTCGCCGACGAACGCGAAATTTGTGTAATGCCGCTCTAAAAAATAATCGGCGGCAACGTGTCCGACTTCGCGACTGTCGCACGAAACGCGGCTGAGGCGTGAGAGCGGATGCGAGGGGACGAGGTACGCTTTGAGCGGGTCGACGATCACGGCGGGCACGCCTGCGGCGAGCACCGCGTCGGCGTGAGCCTTGTTGTGGACGTAGCCGATGATGCCGGTGCCGCCCCAGGCCTGGACCTGCGTGAGCTTTTGTTCGCCCTGCCGGTCTTCGATGATGTGCAGTTCCCACGGGCCGTGCTGATGGACATAGCGCAGGATGCCGCTCAGCATCCAGCGACAAGTCTGTATGGAGGTCGGGAAAATGAGCAGCACGCGCGGCATGCGCGTCTGGAGACTGTGGCGGGCGGGACTCATGGCGCGGCCCGCCGTACGTTTCGTGTCCGGTAAAGCCGCTCGGTGAAGCCGCCCTCTTTTTCAAAGGCTTCTGCCTGTGCCGCGAGCTGCCGGTCCAACAGCGCGCACGCCACGCCGATCAGGACGAGCGCGGCGTTCGCTGAGAGTTCGGCGTAGGCGGTGCGGATGGACGCGATGGACGAACTGGACGGAATGGACGGTCTCTTGTGTCCATTTCGTCTATCAGGTCCATCTTGTCCATTCTCCCTGTAGCATTCCTTCACCCACGCGGCGACTTCGTCGGCGGTGGCGCACCGCCGTGCCACGAGACGGGCTCGGCGCGGGTCGTCCTTCGCCCAGAGCGGTAAGCCGCGCTGACGCAGGAAGTCCTCGTAGTCGAGCCGCAATTCCTCCAAACTGGCGCGGGCGACGTTCGTCAGTTTCAGTTCGGTCTTCTTCGATGTGCCGGATGCCTGACTGCCCTCGGCGATGTTCTGGACTCCGGACCGCGCGGCCTGCACCATCTGGTCGTGCGTACGGCTGTGCCGCTCGATGTAGCGGTCGCAGAACCGGGCCGTCACGTCATACGCGAGCTGCGCGACCTGAAAGCTTTTCAGGTGCCGGTATCCGCCGTGTTCGGGTATGAGGTTCGAACTCATGCCTGAAGCATAATCTCTTCGCGTTTTTCTGTCACTCAGAGATTTAAAAAGTTTTACATGCCGTCCATATCCGTCCATCGTGTCCGTTTTGTCCATGGGAACTCCGCCTTCATTTTCGCATTTAGTCTAAACTTTTTGCGCGATTGTGCCTTGTGAAAAAGACTCCTACACGATACAACAGTTATACACATGGAAAATGAATTAGCGAAAACACGAGAGGGGACAAAACGCATGAGAACAAAAGGTCGCGTTTCGGCGGGGGTGTTCGC
>CAZTDL010000508.1:0-3714 GCA_964612775.1 uncultured Lentisphaeraceae bacterium | reverse complement strand
TCATGCGACGGGCGGGCGCAGGCTGTCCGCGTTTCCGAATCTTGCGCGAAACTAATATTTATTTTGCGCAAAAGGCGCTAGTTTGGCGATGGCCTTTTCGTTATTGTAATCCCACATAACGGGTACCGAAGCGGGGTGCCGATAAACGCGGGGGACGCATGAGCAAAGACAATCCGATCACGGTCGGCGAAACGCCGCCATCCTACAAGTGGCAATTGGTTGCACTGCTGTGCGTGGCCTTCTTTTTGAATCAGGGCAATCGCCAGATTTACAGTACGGTCTTGACGCAGATCAAAGCCGCGACGGATGCCGGGGGTCTGGGATTGTCGGATGTTCAGGCGGGGATGGTTGCATCGGTGTTTATCGCGTGTTACGGCCTGTGCGTCCCGCTCGCAGGTTTCGCAGGCGACCGTCTCCGCCGCAAGTGGCAGATCATGTTCAGTCTGCTGGCGTTCAGCATCGGAACCCTGATGACCGGAATGGTGGGCGGACTTGTTGCGCTGATTCTTTTTTACGGGGTTCTCTTCGGCGCGGGTGAAGCGTTCTACTATCCGCCCGCCACTTCGCTCATCAGCCAGTTCCATGAAAAAAGCCGCGCGACCGCCTTTTCGATCCATCAGTCGGCGCTCTATTTGGGCATCATGTTCAGCGGTTATTTCTCCGGGTATCTTGCTCGCACGATGGAGATGCAGTGGCGCGCGCCGTTTTTAGTTTTCGGAGCCGCCGGAATCATCTGGACGGTTGTGTTGTTGTTCTGCATGCGTGATACGCCTAATCAGAAGACCGCCGGGACGGTCGCGCGCGTCTCGGTCCGCGAGACGCTGACGCATATCGCGAGCAAGCGTTCCGCCCTCATGTTGGCGTTGGCCTTCGGCTGCATGGTTTATGTCGACGTGGGATTCAAAACGTGGACGCCCACTTTCCTGATCGAGAAATTTGGTTTCGCGCCTGAAAAGGCTGGTTTTTCGGCGGTTTTCTATCACTTTGTGTGCGCGTTTGTGGGCGTGATGATCGGAGGCCGACTGACGGATCGGTTGGCGCTGCACCGGAAAACCATTCGCTTTGAGGCCAACGCGGTGGGGTTGTTGCTGGGGGCTCCCTTTATTTTTCTTATGACTCGAGGTTCTTCGGAGTGGTTCTGTTTTGCCATGCTCGGCCTTTTCGGTCTCTTCCGCGGCATCTATGACTCCAACCTGTTCGCCTCGCTTTTTGACGTGATCAAACCGCAATACCGCGCGACCGCCACCGGACTGATGCTCTCCTTTGCCTTTCTGGTGGGGTCTTTTTCGCCGACGGTGCTGGGTTTCTTTAAAATGCGTTTCGGGTTGCCGTTTGGACTCGCTTCGCTGTCTGCCTCTTATGTGTTGGGAGGCGTCATTATTCTGATCGCCTGTGCCTTGTTCTTCAGAAAAGATTATGAGGGTCAAAAACATGAGGGGTAAAAATTTATCGATCACGGTTCTTGGTTTTTTGGGCGGCGTTTTTGCCGTCTGTCCGGCGGCGGGCGGTGTTCCGGAGGCTTATCGCAAAGCATGGCATGATCCTGCTGTCGTGAAGCGGATCGATGACGGCATCGAGCGTAACCGAAAAGGCGACGTCACGCTTTGCGTGGTGGATGCGACGGGGAAGCCGCTGGCGGGCGCGGGCTTGGTTATTCGGCAAAAGAGCCACGATTTTCTTTTCGGCTGCAACGCCTTTGTCTTGGGGCAGCTTGAAACGTCCGAGCGGAATCGGCAGTATGAGGAACTCTTCACCCGGATCTGCAACTTCGCGACCGTCCCGATCTATTGGAAGGGCACTGAACCCAAACAGGGCCTGTTGCGCTATCAGGAGGGTGGCGAGGAGATTTGGCGTCGGCCACCGGTGGACCGCTTCATTCCTTTCGGCAAAAAATACGGTCTGACATTGAAGGCCCATCCGATGCTTTGGCATGAGCATAATCCGGATTGGTTGCCCAAAGATCCCGAGGCGCTTAAAGCGCTTTACCGGAAGCGTTTCAAGGAACTCTCCGAGCGCTATGCAAAAGATATCGCAATCTGGGAGGTGACCAATGAATCGACCGGGTGTCACAAGACGTACCCGCTTTACTCCGAAGACCGGGCTTATGTGGCATGGGCCTTCCGAGAGGTCGCGCCCCTGTTTGGCGACCGCAATCGGCTGATGATCAATGATTTTACCCAGTTCAACGAGCGTCTGCCCGCGGAGAACGCCTATTATAAACAGCTTAAAGGATGGCAGGATCAAGGCCTTCGCATCGACGGTATCGGGTTGCAGTTTCATATTTGGTTCGAACCGAAGCTCATGGAACGGCACTTGGCGGCGGAGCGCTATCTTCCGAACCGGCTGCTGGACGTGTACGAGGCCTTCGCCGCGTTCAACCGTCCCCTCTACATCACCGAGATCACGGTGCCGACCCCGCAGGGTGAGGATGGCGAGGCCGTTCAGGCCGAGGTTGTCAAAAACCTGTATCGGCTTTGGTTCAGCGCGCCCGCCATGGCGGGCGTTACCTATTGGAATCTGGGCGACAGCATGGCGTACGACAAAGAGAACACGGCGGCGGCGGGCTTGATCAACAAGGCGTTAGAACCCAAGGCCTCTTATCATGTGCTGGACGAACTGATTAACCGTGTTTGGCGCAGCCACGCTGAAGGCGTGACGGACGCGAAGGGCTCACTGAAATTCCGAGGCTTTTACGGCGCATATGATGTGATGGTCACCCAAGGCGGCGTTACGAAAACGATACCGCTGCACCTGTCGAAAGGCGGCCCGGAGGAAACGCGCGTGATTTTTAACTGATAGACAAGTGAAGGAAGCAAAGATGAATCAAGAAACGCAGAAAAGTTTGAAGGACACTTTTTCCTTAGAAGGCCATCGGGCGCTGGTGACCGGTTCGGCACGCGGAATCGGTCGGGCGATTGCCCGCGCGTTGGCGGAATACGGAGCGACGGTTGCCGTTCATGGCGTGCGTTCGAGCGATGCGCTCGACCAGTCGTTGGCGGATGTTTGCGCCTTCTCTCCGAAGAGCACGGCGGTGACCGGCGACTTGGGCGAGTCTGGAATGGCGGCCAAACTTGTCGCTGCGGCGTCCGCCTCGATCGGCATGCCCGACATCTTGATCGCCAATGCCTCGGTGCAGTTTCGTAGGCCTTGGCTGGAGATCTCCGAACAGGAGGCGCTGTTGCAGATGCAGGTCAATTTCCATGCCACTTTCCAACTCTTCCAGGCGGTTTATCCCGCGATGCGCAAGCAACGGTGGGGTCGGCTGATATCGGTTGGCAGTGTGCAGGAACAACGTCCGCATAATGAGATGCCGATTTATGCCGCCAGCAAGTCAGCGCTTGAGAACCTCGTGCGGAATCTGGCGAAACAGACCGGCGTGGACGGTGTCACCGTGAACAACATTTGCCCCGGCGTCTTCGCGACCGACAGGAATGCCGAGGCTTTGAACAATCCCGAATATGCCGAAAAAGTGAGGAACGCCATTCCCATTCGCGATTTTGCGCAACCCGAAGATGCGGCGGGAGTGTCGGTTTTGCTGTGTTCCGAAGCGGGACGGTATATTACAGGCACGACCATTCGTGTCGACGGCGGAATGGGAATCGCATGAGGTTATAAGGTTTGGAAGTCAGGAACGAGGAGTTGAAAGAATGAGCGAAAAAGAAGAGGGTATGCTTCAGAAAGAAGCGAAGATGATGAAGCTGGAGAAGCTGATCG
>CAZTDL010000507.1:2120-3723 GCA_964612775.1 uncultured Lentisphaeraceae bacterium | reverse complement strand
ATTCCCGCCTTTTCTTCTTTTTCCGAAAGCGTGCGTTTTATTTTGCACTTCACGCGGTCAAGCACTTCCTAACCTTGCGCGAAAAAAACACGGGCAATCGGATTTACGTTGCCAAGCCTAAGAGGCTCACTTATAATCCCCGCTTTGTTTATCCAAATGACCACTGATACCAGGAGCATAGCGCTATGTCTTACGACAAAATCAAACACCCCTCTTTCGGCGAAAAAATCACCCTTCGCGCCAACGGCACGTTAAACGTCCCCGACCAGCCTATCATCCCGTTCATTGAAGGTGACGGAACAGGAAGCGACATCACTCGCGCCGCCATGATCGCGTGGGATGCGGCCGTCAAGGCCGCCTATGGCGACAGCCGTAAAATTGCCTGGATGGAAGTCTATGCCGGTGAAAAGGCCAATGACATTTACGGTCCGAACACATGGCTTCCCTCAGAGACACTCACGGCCTGCCGCGACTATCTTGTTTCCATCAAAGGTCCGCTTACCACACCTGTCGGCGGCGGCATCCGTTCGCTCAACGTGGCGCTTCGCCAGGAACTTGACCTCTATGTTTGTCTTCGTCCTGTTCGATGGTTCAACGGGGTTCCCTCACCGGTTAAACGCCCCGAACTGACCGACATGGTGATCTTTCGCGAAAACACGGAAGACATCTATGCGGGCATCGAGTGGCTGGCAGAGACGGACAAGGCCAAAAAGGTTATCGACTTTCTCCGCAACGAAATGGGCGTAACAAAAATCCGTTTTCCGGAATCCTCTTCCATCGGCATCAAGCCCGTCTCGATCGAGGGCTCTCGGCGTCTCGTCAAGGCGGCGATTGATTATGCGATCGCCAATGACCGATCGAGCGTGACGCTTGTCCACAAGGGCAATATCATGAAGTTCACCGAAGGAGGCTTCCGCGACTGGGGATATGCGCTCGCATGCGAAGCCTACGGCGCAAAACCGATCGACAAAGGACCGTGGTGCGCGTTTAAGAATCCGACGACAGGCCGCGAAATCATCGTTAAAGACTGCATTGCGGACGCCTTCCTTCAACAGATTCTCACCCGTCCGGCCGAATATGACGTTATCGCAACGCTCAACCTCAACGGCGACTACATTTCGGACGCCTTGGCAACCTGTGTGGGCGGCATCGGCATCGCTCCCGGCGGCAACATCAACTACACGACAGGTGTCGCCGTTTTTGAGGCGACGCACGGAACCGCGCCCAAATACGCGAACCTCGACAAAGTCAATCCCGGATCGCTCATCCTCTCGGGCGAGATGATGTTGCGATATATGGGATGGACTGAGGCCGCGGACAAAATCATCCAGGCGATGGACACCGTGATCACGGCAAAAACCGTGACCTACGATTTCGCGCGTCAGATGGATGGCGCGACGGAAATTTCATGCAGCGCCTTTGGCAAGGCCCTTGCCGCCGCAATGATGCGGTAGCCCCGCATTCCGTCGGCATCACGCACGGGGGCAATGCCGGCCGGCATTGCCCCACACCTGTTCTAAAAACCGGAGCACGGCGTCCAGGAACGCGGCGGGCTGATCCGCGTGCACTAAATGTCCGGCGCTATGAATCGTTACAAACTGCG
>CAZTDL010000507.1:0-2110 GCA_964612775.1 uncultured Lentisphaeraceae bacterium | reverse complement strand
GACTCGTCTTTCATAAGCCGAAAAGGCGAAAGTTCTCCGGCAATGAAAAGCGTTGGTGAAAAACACGGTGCGACCAGAGGCGGCGCATCGCTCACCGTCCGATAGTTGTCGATCAAACTTGCCAGCGGCACGCGCCAGACGAAACGGCCGTCCGCGCCGCGCATCACATTCTTCAAAAGAAAATCCCGCGTGGCCGGGCTCGGCACGCTTTTTGCCAATGCGGCGTCCAGATCCGCGCGCCTCGCTGCACCCGCAAGATCGAGTTGTTGACATGCACGCAACACAAACAGATGAACGGGCTGGATTGCGCGAGGAGAAATGTCCACAACAATAAGTCCGCGCAAACGCTCCGCGTGATCCGATGCCATCTGCATCGCGACTTTGCCCCCAAGCGAATGGCCCATCACAGCAAACCGCTTTACCCCCAGATCGTCGAGCGTCTCAATGACGTCGTCACCCATGCTTCTCAGATCAAACCGCGCCACATGCGGTGAGCGCCCATGATTGGGCAAATCGGCACAGGCCACCCGATAGCGCCCCGCAAGGGCAGTACGCACGGCCCTCCAGTTCTCACACGACCCCATCAAGCCGTGCAAAATCACGACGGTCTCGCCGTCACCTTCACTTTCGCAATGGAGTTTCATCGTGAAAAGAAACGAGACGGCGCGGTGAAACGCAACCGTCCCGAAACGTCCTGCGTCACTCGTTATTTACGCGTTGAGCATCCACTGGTTCACCGAGTTCTTATCCAGCTTGCACAGCAACGCGGTGGCCGTCAAATCCGCCTGCGCATCGCTCAGCTTTGCCGTGTCAAGTTCCATCAGCCGATCCGCCAGCAGAAGCGCTGTGGCCAACGCCTGCGTACAATCGCGGATAAAGGCCTTACGACAACCGATCGGATCATCCGGATCACCGTCCGCGCGCAGCATATGGCAATCATATTCAACGACGCCTTTCCACCCGACCTTCCGCAGCGTCCAGAACATCTGGACCGTCTCTTTAAGACCTTCAGGTCCTACGAGCGGAGGAAAATCATTATCGAACTGCGCCTTGATCTGACTTCCGAAGTGGAGAAAGAAAAGCTTCTTCATGCTGGTCAAATAACCGACCGTATGCACCGCGTTCAAAAGCGCCATGCTCTCGTGTTGCAGCAGTTCGGGATTCACGCCGAAAAACTCGGGATGCTTCAGATGCCCGAAGATGAAACCGACCGCATGACCCGCTGTCGGCAAGAACATATGTCCGCGCGGCTCGTTGGGTTTCGGCTCAATGGTCGCACCCATATAATTGGTGAACTTCTTCTCCTTGATATAATCATAGACGCCGTTCAAACCATCCGCCAACCACTTGTAGACATGCTTCCAGTCAACATTAACAGGCACCTCAAAGCCGTCACGCGCCACCCAGTAGGTGTAATGCTTCGCGCCGAAGAATGCGCCGATGCGCAAGGTACGCTCGACCTTCTTTCGCGCCAAAGCACGAATCTTAGCATCTGGATTGGTCAGCCCGCCTTTACGAAACAGCGTATGGCCGTGCAAACTACACGTCACGGTGTTCACCTGCACGTGCGCACGCTCCAGAATCGTTTTGGCGGCACACATGATGGCATATGTTTCACTCTTGAGATCGAGATCATCCTCGGGATGCTTTGGGTCCCATGAGACCAAATCGTCATCATGAAACGACGTGGCTTCGATCATCCCCTCTTCTGCGGCCTGAGCCAGAATCCGAGCAACTTCCAGCGAGGAGATTTTCGGCAAGACCTGACCGCCAAACGGATCCCCCAGCGGATTGCCGACGCACCAGAACGGCATTGAACGCAATGTCACCGGATCAATGTTGAACCCTTTTTTTGCCATAGCACACCTCATTATTCATCGGCTTACCACAAGCCGTATGTTTGTGCAGAAGAATATCGCGTTTCCGTTCCTTAATTCAAGCCGGAACTCGCACGCCGGAGGGATTGGGGCACATCCCCGTTTCACTGACTGCCGCTGTGGTTGTGTATGATCGAGACAAAAGTTTTGCGAGCCTGGCAGGCGTCCGGGGGCGCGGACGGCCTCGTCCGCGACAGCGGTTCCTCCCTTCATAAATAGGAGAACCTGTCGCA
>CAZTDL010000506.1:0-3730 GCA_964612775.1 uncultured Lentisphaeraceae bacterium | reverse complement strand
CACGTTCCGCCGGGTCCTCGGCACGGTGCCGGTCGAGGAAGACGGCTCGGCCTCGTTCGAGCTTCCGGCCGCGCGCGGCGTTTATTTCGCGCTGCTGGACAAGGACGGCATCGCCGTCAAGCGCATGCTGAGCCTCACGATGGTCATGCCGGGCGAGACGGCGAGCTGCGCGGGCTGCCACGAATTCCGCATGCAGAAGATTCCCCAGTCGGCGGGACTGCTCGCGACGCGCCGTCCGCCGAGTACCATCAAACCCTGCGCGGATGTTCCCGAGATTCCCAATTACATCCGCGACGTTCAGCCCGTCTGGGACCGGAACTGCGTCAAATGCCACAGCTCCGACCGGCCGTCCGGCAAGGTCAACCTCTCCGGCAACGCAAACGAGTTTTATTCGCAGAGCTACTACACGCTCCACGCGCGCCGCCAGGTGAGCGTGCCGGACGGCTGGGCGCAGGAGGGCAACACGCCGCCCTACGGCTTCGGCACGGGGGCGAGCCCGCTCATGAAGAAACTGCGCGGCGGCGCGCATCACGGCGTGAACGTGACGCCGCGCGAGTGGGACATCGTGCGGCTCTGGATCGAGACGAGCTGTCAATACATGAGCACCTACGCCATGTACTGCCCGATCGAGAACAACGTGGCCGACATCGATTTAAAGACGCAGCAAGGAAACGGCAGCCTCATCCCGCCGCAACACGTGACCTACGGGAAGATCATCGACCCGATCCTGCAGCGCCGCTGCTGTTCCTGTCACAAAGGCCTGGCCGATTTCGGTCCGCGCGCCACGCACGAGGCACCGGACGATCCGCACCCCGCTTCGTTTCACGGCAAGCGCCCCTACAACATGATGAACGCTTGGCTGCACAACTACACGCTGTTCAACATGACGTCTCCGGAGAAGTCGTCCATCCTCCGGGCCCCGATGCCGAAAACGTCAGGGGGTCTCGGCTGGTGCACAGACAAAACCGGAAAACCGGTCGCCGTCTTTGCCGACGCGAACGATCCGGATTACCGGGCCATTCTCGCGCAGATCAACGCCTGCAAGGAACGGCGGAAAACCGTCGGCACGACCGAACAGCCGCTCAAGGAAAGATTCGACCGCTATGTGCTGTGGATGAAGAGGTACGGCGTTCTGCCGGATTCTTATGATCTTCGTACGGATCCGTTCGACCCGTACGCGATAGACGCGAAATATTGGGAGTCCTTCTGGTGGAAACCCGCCACGAACTGACAAGGTAAGCACTCGACAGGGGACGGATAAAACCGGGGGATCCCGTGTCATGTTCCAGCGATAGGGGGAAAACAGGATGCAGAAGAGATTTTTTCTAAACGGTTTCGCGCATTTGGCGTGGATGGGTTTAGCGTTCTTTCAGACCGTCTCGTCCGCTGACGGCTTGCCGCGTGTCTGGATGACATATGACGGAAATTCGAATGTTAATCTTTTCGAAGCTGACGTGGCGGATTTGATGACGCACGGTGTCGGGGCTATGTCCATTCCTGGCGCCATACCGAAGACCAACGTCCTTGCCATCGCGCGGAAGACAGGGATGACGTTTTTCACCGAACTTCGCGGTGTCGCGAAAAACCCGGCGATGATTCGGAAGGCGGGGCTGCAGCCGATCGATGCCGTCATGATTGGCGGAGCGTACCGGGGGCTCGCCATTGACCGGCACCTTTTCGCATTTGCCGCGAAGCCTCAGCGAATCATTGTCGAACCGCCGGTCGTGACCATGCGGCCTCCGGCAGACGCTGCGCTGAAACCCGTCAATGTAGCGCAGGGCATTTGGCCGCATTACTATCCCGGCGCAAAAAAACCGCTTCGGGCGGAGATCGTAGTCCCGCTCAAATATTTCGACGGAAAGCAGCACCTCAGAATCATTCCTGCCTCGATTGAGCCTGCGGGCGAAGGCGAGCGTCCGGAGAACGATACCGCGCTTCCGGCGTGGGCGGATTTCCCCGAGGTTCGCCAACGGCGACTCTATGCGCTTTCGTTCGACCTGACCGGGTTAGAGAATGCCTGTCTCGACAAAATCGGCATCGCGATTTATTGGAACCATCCTGAGACACCCAACATGCCTTTCTGCTCGATCGGCTTCGGATACGCGAGCGTTTTCGCGGAATCCACCCGCGAAGCGTTCCGGCGTGTCACGCACGACCATCTTTCCCGCTGGACCGCGGCGAACGGAGGTTCGTTTCCGTCGGATGTTCTCATTGCCGTCCGCGCAGGCGATGAGCTTTTCAACGTGACGGGAGGCGGGATCGATTCGCCGGCGACGAGCTTTCCCCTCTGGGATTACAGTGTCCCAGCGATTGCCGCATTCCGCAAGGAAATCGGCGACGGATTCGACTATCCGCGGACATGGGGCTATCCCGAAATCTACGGTGCGGACACCTATGCCGTCTGGCTTCACAATTTTCATCGTGCCGCAGCGGAATACCTTGCAGCGGCCAAAGGTGTTCTCACCCGCGAGGCTCCGGGATGCAGGCTCTTTCGCAACACGACGCGTGCGGGTGCTTTCAGCGAGATGAACGATCACGACGGCACGGGGCAGGAAGAACTCGCACGGGTCCTTGATTTCGTGCATCTGGACCCCTATCCGGTCACAGCAAAGTCCTATGGGCAAACCATCATGATCGACATGAGTTATTGCTCGGGGCTCGCCCGCCGCTACCACAAGCCGCTCATTCCATGGATGCAGGCACACATGTTCGGCGGTGCGCACGGACTCTGCCATGTCTCTCCGGAAGACATTGACCGCATGGGGGCCGAACAACGCGCGCAGGGCCCTGATGCCGTGATGTGGCTCGGTTACGGACGCTCCAAGGAATTCTATACCTTCCCGCAGGTCCGTCCCGACTCTTGGGAACGCGCGGGCGCGTTCAACCGTGATTTCCGCGACCATCCGCCCTCCAAGCCAAACGTCCGGCTCGCGGTGCTGCGCCCTTACCGCGCGTGGGCGCTCTCGACTCCCGTCGCAGGCGGTTTCCGGAATCCGGCCGACAAGCTGCTTCAGGCCTTCTTGGCCGTTTGGACGACTGAATTCCACCAGCCGTACGATATTTTCGAGATTCCGCCTAATGAGCCGCCCGACAGATGCGATGCCCGCACCCGCGAACTTTCTCGCTATAAGCACATCGTTTCGCTCATGCCATACCCCGGCGCGAAAGTCATCGGCGAAGGCACGGAGGGCCGCGTCATGAACAGCAAAGAGATCGGCGTGATCAAATCCGGCTACCGCAAGGAAATCAAAGAAAAGTATCTTGATTTGTAATGCATGATCGAAAAGGTTTCAAATGAAACAGGTGTTTTTTCTTACGTTTGCGCTCGCACCGTGGTTTGTGGTTCAGGCCGTTACGGTTTATGTCGCCCCGACCGGAAACGACGCCGCTCCCGGTACGGAGGATCGTCCTTTCGCCACACTGGTTCGTGCGCGCGACGCCGTGCGCGAGCTGAAAGCCAAGGGACCCTCGCCGCAGGACGGTATCGTCGTCGATGTGCGAGGCGGTGTCTATGTGTTCGCGCAGCCGCTGGAATTATCAGAAGCGGACAGCGGCAAAGCCTCCGCACCGATCATATACCGCGCGCACACCGGCGAAGACGTGCGGCTTCTCGGCGGACGCATCGTCGCCGGGTGGTCGCACGTCACCAACTCCGCCGTGCTCGCGCGTTTGGACGCGGCCGCCCGCACGAACGTCTGGCAGGCAGATCTTCGCGCGATGGGAATAACCG
>CAZTDL010000505.1:0-3746 GCA_964612775.1 uncultured Lentisphaeraceae bacterium | reverse complement strand
TCTACGTCGAGAAACCGCTCGTGCGGACGATCTGGGAGGCGCGCTATTTCAAAGACGTCGCCAAGAAGTCCGGCGTGGTCACGCAGATGGGCAATCACGGCAGCGCCCGCGACGGCACACGCCGCGGCATCGAGATCCTCTGATCGGGACTGCTGGGCAATGTCACGGAAGTGCATGTCTGGACGAACCGCCCCGAAATCTCTCCGGGAAACAAGTGGGGCTGGAAGCAACCGCTCAAGCGTCCCGAGGGTGCCGACCCGATTCCGCCGGAACTCAGCTGGGACCTCTGGCTGGGCACCTCCCCGGCGCGTCCGTTCAAACAGGGCGTCTACCACCGCATCATGTGGCGCGCGTTCTACGGCTTCGGCACCGGCGCCTTTGGCGACATGGCCTGTGCCACACGATGAACCTCGCGTTCCGCGGTCTGGAGCTGGGCGAGGTGACCGCAGGTGAAGCCGTGGAGATTTCGGAGCGGTATGACGACACGTTCCCGCAATACAGTAAAGTGCGTCTGACGTACGCCGCGCGAGGCGGGAAACCGCCGGTGGATCTCTATTGGTATGACGGCTACCGCAAGCCGGCGGCGGAGATCATGCCGCAGGTGATCGCCACGCTCGGGCAAGTGCCGACGACGGGCTGCTTCATTATGGGCGACAAAGGCGTCATGGTGAACACCGACGATTATGGCGAGTTCAGCTACGTCGCGCTCAAGGGCGAAGCGAGAATGAAATCCATCACCAAACATGAGGCGTGCCTCAATATTCCGGTCACCCTGCCGCGCGCAAAAGAACAGAACCAGCGCCGCGAGTTCATCGATGCCTGTTTCGGTTTGACCCAAACGACATCCGGCACGAGCCATTCGGTGCCGTTGGTTGAAAGCATGCTGGTCGGCTGCATGGCGCAACGCATCCCCGGCAAGATTAACTGGGACGCCTCGAAATGCCTCGCCGACAACGCGAAGGCCAATGCGCTTATCAAACCCTTCATCCGCCCGGGATGGGCTTATTAGGCGAAAGCCGCAAAGCGCTCAACGTTCTGAACAACCGCGTGAACGTTGGGCTTTTGTTTATTTCCGCAAAGGAAACATACTATGATGAACAAAACGATCACTGGGTTGGTCATGTCCCTTTTGGCGGCGGTCTCGTGCGGCGCTTCGGAACCGCAATTCACGCTGGCCTTGCAGGCCTACACCTTCAAGGACCGCTCGCTGGTCGAAACCATCGAAGTCGCCAAACGTCTGGGGTTCAAAGCCATTGAACTCACATCGGTGCAGAAATTGGGCGGCCCTTTCAAAGGGTCGGTCAAATACTCCGACATGTCGCCTGAAACGGTAGCGGCCGTGCGGACCTATCTGGACAACTGCGGGCTGAAAGCGTTCAGCTATGGCGTCGTGAACGAAAAAGACGAGGCGGGATGGCGCCGGCAGTTTGAATTCGCGCAGGCGCTGGGAATCGGCATGCTTCTCACCGAGCCGCCGCCGGAACAATTGCCGCTCATCGACCGCTTGGCGCAAGAATACAAGATACGCATCCACCTCCACAACCATGCCCGGACCAATCCCTGGTGGGATCCCGCGTTCATGGCGCAGAAGGTCGCAGGCTGTAGCGAGTGGGTTGGTGCAGGTGCGGATATCGGCCACTGGGTGCCGGCCGGCATCAAGCCTGCCGAGGGTATCGGGCAACTGGCCGCCTCACGCATTTTCGCATTGCACCTGGTGGACGTGAACGAAAACGGCAAGCCCCTGCCCTACGGCACGGGTGTCGGAAATCTGGCTTCCGTGCTGGATACGCTGAGAACCGGAAACGCGCCGATTTTCCTGACGCTGGAATACGAGCAATGGGACGATTTGACGGAAAAAACGTCCGCGCCTGTGTCCAGTGGTTTGACGCATATGTGAAGAAGAATCAATCCCCTTGAAAAGTGCGGCGCGCACTCTGAATGCGCCGCCGCATTCCCACGACGCCGTGGTTGGAGAAATCATCTTGAACGAACGCGATTATGTCTCTGCCTGCCCCGTACCGGCGCATGCCGTTTTTTTGCCCGGAAGCGCGATCGAGATTGTGCGGCCGCACGCAGCCGGACGGCCCCCGAAACACGCGCTGTTCGATTTCGACGGAACCTTAAGCCTGATCCGCGAAGGCTGGATGGAGATCATGGTTCCGTTGCTGGCCGGTCACCTGCTGCCGTATGCGCAAAAAAACGAGACCCCCGAATCGGTCACCCGGCTGGTTCGGAATTTCGTCACCGAGCTCACAGGCAAACAGACCATCTATCAGATGATACGGCTCGCCGACGAGATCCGCCTCCGCGGCGGCACGCCCGCCGAACCGCACACCTACAAAGATGAATATCACCACTGTTTAATGGCCCGCATCGCGTCCCGCCGCCAAGGTTTGGCGAACGGCACCATCCCCCGCACGGATTTACTGGTGCCGGGTTCGCTTGAGATCCTCAAGGGATTGCATGAACGCGGCACGGCCATTTACATCGCCTCCGGCACGGATGAAAAATATGTGTTGGAAGAAGCAGAGCTGTTGGGGCTCGACGTCTTCGCGCCGGGACGGATTTACGGCGCGCAGGCCGACCATGCAAGCTTCTCGAAGGAGATGGTCATCCGACGCATCCTCAAGGATAACGCGGTGGACGGCGCGGCCTTGATCGCGTTCGGCGACGGCTATGTGGAGATCGCCGACAGCAAAGCCGTGGGCGGACTCGCCGTTGCCGTGGCCAGCGACGAAACCGCTCGCTCCGGCAGGTGCGACGCGTGGAAGCGCGAGCGCCTCATTGGCGCAGGTGCGGATATCGTCATTCCTGACTACACTGAAACAGACACGCTTTTGAACCACATCTGGAGAGCAGACGAACCATGATCGACGCACTGCGCACATTTGACGCGCTCCGGCTGGAGACGCTCACGACCCGTTTCAGCGGGATACGCGTCGCCGTGATGGGTGATTTTTTTCTCGATAAGTATTTCGATATCGATCCCGCTCTTGCCGAAACCTCCGTCGAAACGGGACGGTGCGCCCATCAGGTGGTCGGTATCCGTCACTCGCCCGGTGCCGCGGGTACCGTCGTTAACAACTTGGCCGCGCTCGGCGTGAAGCGCATGGTCGGCCTCGGCTTCACGGGCGACGACGGCGAAGGGTGGGAGCTGCGCAAGGATCTGGCGGCCTTAGGCTGTGATCTCACGCACCTGCACATCGAACCCGCGTGCGTAACGCCCGCCTATCTCAAGCCGTGTGACCGTTCACGGCCGGGCCTTGCGGGCGAACACGACCGCTACGATACCAAAAACCGGAATTCCATACCCTTGCGTACCGGTCAGAAACTGCTCGCCTCGCTGGATCATGTGCTCCCCGACATCGATGCGCTGATCATCATGGACCAGGTCCCGGAAGAGGGACGCGGCGTGATGTCGATGTCTCTGATTAACGCGCTCGCGGAACGTGCGCCGTGTTATCCGAACACCGTTTTTTGGGCGGACTCGCGCCGCCGCATCCGTCAATATCGCAACGTCATCGCCAAGCCGAACCAGTTCGAGCTGATCGGCGAAAAGAATCCGATCCCCGGCGCACGTGTACCGGACGACGTGCTGTTCGCCGAGACTGAATTCTTTGCCCAAACGGTTGGCGCCCCCGTTTTTGTTACCGCCGAACACCGCGGCGTGCGCGTATCCGGTCCCCATCCGGTGACCGTTCCGCCCGTTCATATTTCGGGTCTGATCGATCCGACCGGCGCGGGCG
>CAZTDL010000504.1:0-3756 GCA_964612775.1 uncultured Lentisphaeraceae bacterium | reverse complement strand
GGGCCACGGTAAAATCGATCCAGGCGTTTTCGAACATGAACCATAGGCGTGCGCCGGGTTTGGCGTCTGCCGGGATCGTCAACGCATGGTCCGCGCTTCCTCGCACGACGATCCGCTCGCCGGCGTGAACGGTGTCGCGGTCGCAGGTGAGGATGGCTGCGGGCGGTTGCGGGGTTCTGCGGACCCGATAGGAGAACGCGCCCTTTACGGTCCGCACGTAACTCAGCCCTCGCGCGGTGCGCACTTCGGCTTTGCCGATCGCCGCGTTGGTCTTGTCGAGCGCGACCGCCTCGGTGACGGTGAAGGGAAAACCCGCTTCATCCGCTTTGTTGAGGAGAATCTCGGCGAAGTCGTTGGTGAGGGCGAGACAGATCGCGACACCCGCGCAAGCGCCTTCGGGGAAGCGCGCAAACGCGCCGCGGCCGTCGATGTAGGTGTAGGCGGGCGCGACCGAGAGGTCGGCGCGGCGGCCCTGAACGTCGCCGCTGAAAACGCGTATGGCGTTGTCCGCGCTACGGCCCCGGTAACCGTTGGGCGGCAGATCGATCGCGGTTTCTTCCACCGTGGTTTTCAGCCGTTCATCCGTGCTGCCGTTGACGGCGGTAAGGCACCCGTTGGCGTAACGGGTGACGACTTGCGAACGCGTATAGCAGCCGTTGGCGAGAGCGGCTGAGGTGTTGTGCAACTGGCCTTTTTCATCCACATAGCGGATGGTTTCGGCCGAGGCTTGCGTGTAAAGACTAGCGAGGGCTTGGATCATGTAGTAACTGCGCAACTCGCCGTCGAGCCCGTGAAGCAGAAAGCCGGGGTGGCCGAACGCTACGGTCGCGGCCAGAAAACGGTCGGCGGCGACATCGCGGTCCTTCGGGCCGCTTTTGCCCGGGTAGAACATGCTGGGATCGCCCATGCCGAAGTTGCAGCAGAGATCATGCATCCGGCGCAGGTCGAAGTCGACGAGCCACGGATTGTCGGCCGGCCGGCAGTTTTGATCCTGACCGTAGTTTCCGTCGGCCAGGCCGCAGTAGGGGAAGTGGTTGTTTCCTTCGGAGTAGACCGGGCCGTTCCAGCCGGCTTTCTGCAGAAGCATGATTTCGCCGTAGGCGTAAAATACGGCCGCAAAGGTGCCGGCGCCGGGGACGCGCGCATCGTAATCGACGCGGCTCCAAGGCGTGACCGCCGTATGCACATCGCAGTAGGCGGTACTGAACCCGAACTTTTTTTCGATGACGGGCGTGAGACGTTCGCAGAACTCGACGGCGCGGGCGGGCTTGGGCGCGTAACAGCGCTCCCAGGCGTGCTGAAGCTGGTTGTCTTGCGTGCGCGAAATCATGTCGGGGTGCCAGAAACCGTTGACCGGAGCAAAATCCGTGAAGTTGTTATAGGGGCCGTAGACGAAGCCGAGCTCATCCTGCATGATCCGGGCGTAGCGGTACTGGCCTTCGTCGCCGCCCTTCTTGGGCGCGGGCTCGGTGCGGAAGGTGAAGCTCTCGTTGCCGTCGCGCCAGCCGGTCTCGTGATCTGTCACGATCACGTGCGTCATGCCCCAGCGGCGGACCGTGCGCCAATACTCCGCGTCGCGGGCGCGGTCGCCCGCGCCATAGGCGCGCCACACATGCGTGCCGGTGATGTGCTTCCAGGGCGACGCGGGGTTGGGGATGTTGGGCAGCACGTCTTCGAATTTCGGGGAGAGCGAGAGGACGAACCGCTCAAAACAGGGGTTGCGCGTGCCGTCGGTCTTGGGGTTGTACCGCGTGCCGCCGTTGCTGGCGATGGAGCCGTCGAAGCGCAGGTTTTCGGCAAAGGGCGTGGAGGCGTTCGACTGCGTCCAGTCGATGTGCGCCATGAAGAAAAGCGGCGCGTCGGCGGTTCCCGAGATAATCGCGGCCGGGCGCGCGAGGCCGTCCGCATATCCGTAGGTGTAATAGGGGAGGGTCGCGAGGCGCGGGTTCAAGAACCCGCTTGTGGCTCCGAAGCGCGCCTCTTGAATCTGTCCGCCGTCCGCCTGAATGTCCATGACGAGCGACTTGCCGACCAAGTGGAACCGGAGGTTCACGTTGGAGACGCGGTTGCTTGCGGCGATCCGGCCCTCGTACGTAACGCATTTTCCGTCGGTCGTGATCGTGACGTCTTCGTCCGTGGCGCGGCAGAGCGGTTTTTTCGGAGTTTCGGCCGCGAAGTACAGTCCGCCGCCGAGGGCGACCGACACCCATTCGTCTGAGCCGGTCCAGCGCAGGGCGAGGTCGTCCCAGTTCCCCGCTTGGGTCGGCAGCCGGATTTCGAGGCGGCCGTCTTCACCGTCTCGGATCAAGAGATAACGTCCGCTGCCGTTTTTGGCGACACGTGCGATAGAGGGGGCGGAATCGCGCGGAATGATGGTGAGGGGCGTATCGGGGAACGGCAGCGTGCCGGGGCCGGTGTTCGCGCCGGGGTCGCAACTCGGAAAGAGACGTACGCCGCGCTGACGGCGGGGGGCAAAGGTCAACGGCGCGAAGGTCTCGGTGAAGGCGGCGAGGCTGTTGAAATAGATAACGCGGTTCTCCGTGTTTCGCCCGGCGGTCACGGAAACGGAGGTAAGGGACGCGCCTTGAGCCGCGCGGGCGATCAGCTCGGGAGAGAGTCGGCGGTGACAGAGGAACCACTCTTTGTGATGGACGCGGGCGAGATTGATGGAAAAGGGCTTGCCTGAGGAATCCGCGAAGTTCAACGCGACGTTGACGGGCGGCGTTTTGGGGTCGGGCGCGTAACTGTGGTTATTGCCATAGATCCAGCAGGTGACCGCGTCGAAGGCGTTGGTGATCAAGACCGGCGCGGGTGGAACAAGCGTGATTCGCGGATGGGGGCCGATGGCTCGGTAGGTCAGTTTCGCCACGGCGTCACCAAAGAGCAAGACCTCTTGAGAACGCTCGAAGCGCGCTTCGGCATCGGCGGCCTCGACGCGCCAGCCCTCGATTGAGGTGAACGGGATCAGCGCGGGATGATCGTCCTGTGTGCGCTTGGCCCAGATCATTTCGTAAGGGCGCTCGCCTGCGGCGAGTGTGCCTGTCAGCAGTAAAAAACAAAGAACGGTGAATGCATTGCGCATGGTGTTCCCCTCTTCCCCCGGCAAATCAATGCGGTCCGATTTCTAATCTCTGACGTTCAGTCTATAACAAAGTCGTAAAGGCATGCAATGGGATTCAAGACGTGCCGCGTTATTTTTACGCGTGCGCATTTTGCGCGGAGGGAGGGCGAACCCGTGCGAGTGCGGCCTCTTCGTCTTCGAGAAGATGCGTTTACATACAGGGCCGGAAGAGGTTGTTGTACAGCGATATCTTGGCGCACAGGGCGTCCATGTCCTTCTTGAGCTCGAAGCGGTCGATGCGCTCGTAGCCGAAAGTGTTCGCGCGCGACGGAGGCGTTCTTCTGCTCCACGCGTGCGTTGTCGTTCTTGTTGCCAGTGCGTTTGCCCCGCCGCAACCGCGGAGGATGCGCGCCATCGTCGACACGCTCATGCGCAGGACCTGCGCCTCCTCCTCTCCGACATGCTCAAGCTCGCGTAGCGCGGCCATCTGGCGGGCCGCGACGGCCGTGGCTTTCCGTGACATCTCGTTCCTCATGATTCCGATTCTATCACGGTGTCCGGTATTTAACGGATGCGCCGGTTCCTTGGACACCGATTCTTCGGCTACGGTGTCCACGACTATGGCATACCGTGTCAGCCCTTCGGCTTCAAGTCCGGCCTGTACGATTCCGACACCGGTTTGGTACACTTCGGGG
>CAZTDL010000503.1:0-3757 GCA_964612775.1 uncultured Lentisphaeraceae bacterium | reverse complement strand
GAGCGCGCTTAAGCACGGGGGACATTTTGCGGGGCTGGGATTGCGCGCGTTGCTCGCGAGGGCGGCGCAGCAGACGCTTCCTGTTCCGGACGCATATACGTTCGGATTTATCCTCGGGCCCCGCATCAATGCGGCGGGCCGTATGGATTCGGCAATGGTCGCGTACGAATTGCTGACCACGAGAGATAAGGATCGGGCTGCGGCGTTGGCCGCTAAGCTGGAGGGCTTCAACGGACAGCGGCGGGGCGTGGAGGAGCGGATCGTTCTGGCCGCTCGGCGCCAGTGTGGTTTGGATGTGGCGGGGGCGATCTTTGACAAGCCGGCTGTGGTGGTCGGCAATGCGGGGACGCATGCGGGCGAGACGGGGTGGCATCCCGGGGTTATCGGTATTGTGGCTTCGCGGTTGAGCGATGCGACGGGACGTCCTGCGGCCGTGGTGGCGTTTGATGAGGACGGCTACGGGCGCGGATCGGTGCGGGCGGGCGAGGGGTACCATGCGCTGGACGCCTTGGCCGCGGCGGGCGATGCGTTGGAAGGGTATGGCGGGCATGCGCGGGCGGCCGGCTTTCAGGTGAAGCCGGGGTGCTTCGAGCGTTTCCGTCAGCTTTTCTGCCAGGCGTGTGCGGGGCAAGCCGTCGCGGCGGGCGCGACTTGCGGACGGACGCTGACCGTCGACGGCTGGCTGGAACCGGAGGATTTGACGCTTGAGCTGTTTCATGGGCAACAGCAGCTTGCGCCTTTCGGTCACGGCAATCCGACTCCGCGTTGGGGGGTGCGAAAGGTGTCTGTGAAAGACGCCAAGCCGATGGGGTCTGCGGGTGAGCATGTGCAGTGCACGTTTGAACGTGACGGGCGATTGCTGCCGCGCGGCGTGTGGTTCCGCAACGGAAACGCGATTGAGGCGATACGTTCAAACGGCGCGGAATTGGATGTGATCTTCGAATTGCGCGTGAACTCGTATGGAGGTGACGCCTCGATTGAGCTACAGGTTGTGGATATGGCGCCGGCGCAGCCGTGAGGCGTTATGCGCGGGAAAAAGCCCTGTTCTTTTTTTGCACTTAATTTTGCATGAATGCAATTGATGAAAATGCGCGTCAGCGGTATTCTGCCTCTCAAGAAACGATGGTTCTAGGGTGAGGAGGCAAAAGAATGAAACGCAGGGAGTTCATGAAAACGGCGGTTGGCGTAACCTCCGCTCTGACAGGCGGTCTTCATCTCTTCGGGCAGGGAGTCCCGTCGAAGCGCGTGCGGGTGGCGTTGATGGGGTGTCATGCCAAGGGGCGCGGTTTCCAATTGATGAAGGCGTTTTTGTCGCTGCCGGACGTCGAAGTCGCGACGGTGTGTGATGTGGACGTGCGGGCACAGGACGAGGCCGCGTCCGAAGTTCTCAAACGGACGTCGAAAACGCCGAAGAAAGAAACGGACATCCGCCGGGTGCTGGAAGACGGAAGCATCGACGGCGTCATCTGTGCCGCGCCGGATCACTGGCACGCGCCCGCCGCGCTGATGACGATGCGGGCAGGCAAGGCCATTTATGTCGAGAAGCCCTGTTCCCACAATCCGCGCGAAGGCGAGATGCTGGTGGCGGAGGCCGCCCGGCAGGGGGCTGTTTTCCAAATGGGAAATCAGCGCCGCTCCTCGGCGGTCTACCAGAATGCGGTCAAAGAGATCCGTGCGGGCGTGATCGGTGAACCCCGCTTCGCGCGTTGCTGGTATGCCACGCGGCGAACCCCGATCGGCAAAGGCAAGGCTGTCGCGGTGCCCGAGTGGCTGAACTGGGATCTGTGGCAGGGGCCCGCGCCCCGGCGCGAGTTTCACGACAACTATGTGCCTTATACGTGGCATTGGTTTCATCACTGGGGCACGGGCGAGTGCGGCAACAACGCCACGCACTATGTGGATGTGGCGCGCTGGGCGCTGGGCGTGACTTTCCCGGAACGGGTGACGAGTGCGGGGGGGCGTCTGTTTTACGAGGGCGACGATTGGGAGTGGTTCGATACGCAGGCGGCGACCTTCGAATTTCCGGGGCGGAAGTTTATGACCTGGGAAGGGGTGTCGTCGGTTAAAGGCCGACCCTATGAGGGTGTCAGCACGGGGAGCATGGTGTACGGACTGGAGGGTTCTGTTCTTTTCGCGCCGAACAACGTCTGTACGCTGTTCGACGGCAACGGTAAGACGGTTCGGGAATGGAACGCGAAAGACGCGGCGGCGGATCCCGCGAGCCGCACGAATCCCACCGGTAGTCTCGATGCGGAACATCTCGGCAATTGGGTGGCCTGCATCCGCGAACGGCGGACGGATACGCACTCTCCCGCATCCGAGGCGCACGCCAGTACGCTGTTGACGCATCTGGCGAACATCGCGCAGCGCACGGGCGAGACGGTTCGGCTCGATCCCGTGACCGGTCGGCTTGCAAAGGGAAGCGCGGGTAATGAGCTGTGGACGCGCGAGTACGAAAAAGGTTGGGAGATGAAGGTTTAAGCGTGTCTTGCCATGAACGATTCCTTTTCTCGCAGAACGTTTTCAAAAGCCTTGATGGTGAGTGTCGGATTAACGGCGATGAGGGTCCGCAGGATCTGTGCGGCTGAAACGTCGACGCAATCGCTTAAAGTGTACGTGTTTGCCGATATGGAAGGGATCTGCGGCATCACCAACAAAGAGCAGACGCTTCCGGGAGAGGCTCTCTATCTGGACGGGTGCCGGTTGATGGCCGAAGACATGAATGCCTGCGTTGCGGGTTGTTTCGATGCCGGAGCCACCGAAGTTGTGATAAGGGATGGCCACGGCGGCGGGGTTAATGTCGATCCGAAGCGAATTGATCCGCGTGCCCGGCTGATTCAGGGCGCGACGCCGGGGTGCGGTTCAAGGATATGGAAGGAAGCGCGGCCCTGATTCTGCTGGGGTATCATGCGAGGGCGCTGACCCCGGGAGCCGTGCTCATGCACACCTATTCGTCGAAGCACATCTAGGGAATGTGGCTGAACGGTCGCGAGGTGGGGGAGATCGGCGTGGACGCGGTGATCGCGGCGGAGCAGGGGGTTCCCGTCGTGATGGTTTCGGGCTGTGACAAGGCGCTGGCCGAGGCAAGCGAGTGGATCCCCGGTGTCGTGACCTGTCAGACGAAAAAGAGCACGGGTACGCAAAACGCGGAATGTTTACCCCTGGACGAAGCCCGCCGTTTGATCCGCGAAAAGACCCAAGAAGCGGTTGGACGCCGCAAAACGATCCGCCCGATTCAGGTGTCGTATCCTGCCACATTGCGGCGGGATTATCTGCCCAAAGACTCGCTGCGCACGTATGATCCGGCCTTTAAACCGGTCGCTGCACCGCGGCGAGTTGAGAAAACCGCGACTTCGGTCGAGCGTTTGTTTTTTGATGAAAAATAAAGGAAGACGATGATGAGAAAACGAGCGGGGATGTTGTGCGGTTGCGTGGGCCTGGCCTGCGGGTCGATTCTCGGTGCGGAGATTCGCGTGGGGATCATCGGGTTGGACACATCGCACGCGATCGAATTCACCAAGGCGTTCAACGCGACGAATCCCGCGCCGGAGTATGCGGGATTTCGCGTGGTGGCCGCGTATCCCAAAGGCAGCGCGGACATCGTTTCCAGCACGAATCGCGTGCCGGGATACATCGAGAAGGTCAAGCCGCTGGGCGTGGGGATCGTCGGGTCAATCGACGAATTGCTGGCCAAGTCGGACGTCATCCTGTTGGAGTCCAACGACGGTCGTCCGCACCTGAAACAGGCGTTGCCGGT
>CAZTDL010000502.1:0-3761 GCA_964612775.1 uncultured Lentisphaeraceae bacterium | reverse complement strand
ACGAGCGGATTGATCATCGCGTTGAACAAGTTCGCCGGATAGTTCTGGCTTTTGAGCGGCTGGCCCTGCAGACGCGGGCGCGGCGCCTTCGTCTTCTTGTCGCCCTTGTTCCAAGCGGCCAACGCCTGCTTGGCGGCTTCGAACTGCTTCTGATCCGCTTCCGGCGTGTAGGTTTTGTCGCGCTCGTCCCAGCTCTTTTTGAGCGCCTGCATCGCGGGATCGTCTTTCTGCACGTCCCATGACGTCCACGCCTCGATGCACGTGCCGCCCCACGACGAGTTGATCAGCCCGATCGGGACCTTCAGATCGTGGTGGAGCTTGCGGCCGAAGAAATAGCCCGCGGCCGTGAACGAGCCGACGGTGTTGCTGGCGCAGATGTCCCAGCCGCGCACCTTGCATTCTTTCTGCGGCTCGTTCGCCGTCGTCAGGCTCACGGAAAGCAGGCGGATCTGCGGATAATTCGCCGCCGCGATTTCGGCCTGCGCGTTGGTCACGCCGTTGACCGTCATACCCATGTTCGACTGGCCCGAGCAGAGCCAGACTTCGCCGGAGAGGACATTCTTGAGTTCGAGGGTGTTCTGGCCTTTGACGGTGATGGTGAACGGGCCGCCCGCCGCAGGCGTCTTGAGTTTCAAATTCCAAGTGCCGTCGGCGGCCGCCGTAGCCGACGCGGACGCGCCCCACGAAGCGGTAACGGCAATCTTTTCGCCGGGCTGGGCCCAGCCCCAGAACGGCGCGGAGGTCTCGCGCTGCACGACCATGTTATCGCTGAACAGCGACGCCAACCGCACATCGGCCCGCACGCCGCACACCATTGTCACCACGGCCAATAGCGCCAGTATTCTCTTCATAGATCCCCTTCCCCCTTTTTTTCACGCGCGACGATGTCGCGCCGCAGACAGCCTACCCTCCGGGCGGTCTTTTCTGTCCGACCGGAAAACGTCCTCAGCATACGTTTTTTCGAGGCCCGCCGTCAACGCCGGGCCTCGAAAAAACGCCCGCCTGGCCGTCCCCGCACCCTTTCACCCCGCCCGGCGACTTGACAGAAACGCCTTATCCGACTTCGCCGTATCTCACGCCCGCCGGGAAATGCAGCTTATACGTCCTATCCTTCTTCGGCAAGCGCAAAGAAAACGACCCGGAGTAAAACGCGGAATCGTGTTTGCGGGAATGCTATGCCGACAAGAATTGGGCGGGGTTCGCACAAACCGCCTGCGGATTCCAGATCATGGCCAGCATCGAGGCGGGTTGCGGTTCCGCGTCTTCACTCGACAGGGTGCCTGCGCTCCAGTCGAGATACTTCCAGCCCTCCGTCGTCTCCACAAAACCTTTGCCGCGATAGAGCCCTTCCCCCGCCGAAACAATCGCACCGTAAAGAGCCTGTAGCCTAACCGGATTTCGGAAGGCGACCACCTCGCGCTCATACCGCGCATCCCGGCACAGTCCAAACGCCGCATCCACCTGTTTCGCCCGCGACGGCACGCCGTCCGCCAAAAGAATGTCCGGATCAACCGCGCAGCGCTCACACCGGATTACGGCCGCATGGGGATTGATCGCGCCGATCGCGTCCCGCACCTTTTCGATGGCCGCGGTTGAATGCGCGTCCGTCTTGTTCAACAAGACCAGATCCGCCGACTCGATCTGCCCGCGAATGTTGGGTAACACCGACAACAGCTTCAACACCGTCCCGGGGTCCACCACGGCGGTCACCCCCGCGACATGAAACCGCGCGTCCAGTCCGCTTTCGGCCAACAGCCGCCGCATCGAGCGCGGGTCGGCCATGCCGCTGGCCTCGATCACAATGCCCCCGGGACAAAACCCCGGTTCCGCAGTGCCGACCCTTCCTTCCGCAACCCGGCGCAACACGTCGACGAACTCGGTGACCCGGCAGCGGCAAAAGATACTGCCGCCCGACACGGCAATGGTCTTCGCTCCCTCACGTTCGAGCACTCTGGCATCGACGTCGACCGCCGAAAACTCGTTGACCACAAAAATCAGATTGCGTCCATGAGACGCGTCCGCCAGCCGGCGCAACAGCGTTGTCTTGCCCGCGCCGAGAAACCCGACGACCAGCCAGATGGGACAGGTCTGCGCCATGCCGGCAATCCCCTATTTCTTGGCCGCGAGGGCCGACTCGATCCGTGCCGCCAGCGTCCGCTGGTCGGGGATGATCGACGCAAAGGCGATCTGCCCGTCGATGCAGATGGTCGGAATGTTTTTCACGCCTAGCTTCCGCATGGCGGCGATCCCCTCGCGGGCAGAGATCCTGTGTTCCTTGACCACGACCCGACCGGTCAGCGCAGCCGCCGCGCGATGCACCGCATCCATCATGTACTGGCAGGGCGCACACGAAGCCGAATCCAGCGTGACCACATCGATGGTTACGTGCGGCAAGGCGCGGTAGTCGGACGGCAAATCGCAGGGCACGGAAGCGCCGAGTTCCTTGGCGATGATCGTCCGTTTGCAGACCTCGCGCCTATAGCTGTCGTGAACCATCTCCGCGACCGCCACCAGGTTCTTCGGCGGCACCGCGTAGGGCAGATCGCACCCCGGCGCGAGGATGAATCCCGCGCCGCCCGCCACGTCGATGCAGCGGATCGCGTCCAGACGGCAGTCGTCCTCATCGCCGAAGAGCAGCACCGAGGCCAATTTGAGGTTGCCGCCAAAACTCTTGCCGGAGGTGCGCGAGTGGTCGCGCAAAAGGCCCAGCGGGATGTTCTCGTCGATCGACAGATTGTCGCAAGAGGTTTTGGACATCTCCGCCAGATTGCGGGACGCATCCCCGCAGACGAACAGCGAGGATGGCCGCCCGCGCGCCTGCACAACATCGAAAATCTGGTTCACATACGGCGCGACGAACGAGACGAAGTGCTCGGGCGAAATCTGGCTCGTCATGGGATCCACCACGGCGATCACGTCCGCGCCCGCGTCCATATAGGCCTGCGCCATCTTACAGCCGATCGACGCGCTGTACCCGACCACCGCCCGCACATAGTCGGGGTGGTCATACATCTGCATGAACAGGTCATTGCCCATCAGATGCATGGCCAACGTGAAAGGCCCGCACAGGAGCCCGTAAATCCCGACCCGTTCACCGACGCGTTCTTTCATCTGCCGGGTGACCTCGAAGGCGAGGGGAAGCCGTCCAGCCTCAAGATCAAACGGCGGCAGATCCGCCAGCGAACCGCCTTCCAGCGGATGGGTCTTGACCGAAGGAGGCGTTTCATCGGCCCACACCAGTTCACACCCCATCGCCTCGGCCTCAAGCTGCAAATCGAACAGCACCGGTAGCCCATCCGGCCTATATTGCTCAACCGCCGCCGAAAGCCCTCGGACGAGCGCGTCCGCAGAGCGGAGATATTCCGGAGCCTTCATGCCGATGAGCTGGCCGCCATGTACCCCCACAAACGGCACCCAGGCCGGACGCGGCGTCAGCTCATTCCGCAGCGCCCTTAAAAGAGTCTCTTTCCCTGTCATTGTCATGTCGCTCTTTCCCGCGCCCTTAGGCGATCAGCCGCGTGGCCAGTTCCGCAGCCGAAGCCGCATCGGCGGAATAACCGTCCGCGCCGATCATATCGCAATACGTCTGCGTCACGGGCGCGCCCCCGATGATCACCTTTGAAGACAGACCCGCCGCGCGAATCGCCTCAACCGCACCCTTCATGCTGGGCATCGTAGTGGTCAGCAGCGCCGACAGCCCGATGATCTTCGCGTCGTGCTCCTTGGCCAGCGCGACGAACCGCTCCGGCGACACGTCGACC
>CAZTDL010000501.1:0-3777 GCA_964612775.1 uncultured Lentisphaeraceae bacterium | reverse complement strand
ATATCTCAGAGATCATCGGCACATCAGACCGCATCAGCATCGCCGGCACGCTGGTTCTGAACGGCGTAAACACCCTTGCCCTCGCACTCCCTGCGGCTGACATACCTCCCGGCAGTTATACCTTAATGACCTATGCCGCCCTGGGCGGCGGCGGCACGTTCATTCTCGACAAAGCCTATTCAAACGCCGTGGTCAGCGTCGGAGCAACCAGCGTAACCGTATCTTTCACAGATTCGAATACGGTGTATTGGAATGGGGGGCTTAACGCGAACGCGTGGGACACAACCACCGAAAACTGGTTGCCGAGCACCTATAGCGACCACGTGCCGGTCGTGTTTGACGATAACGGTTCCGCGACCCCCGCCATCACCATCACCCCC
This sequence comes from uncultured Lentisphaeraceae bacterium, assembly GCA_964612775.1. Lineage (GTDB taxonomy): Bacteria > Verrucomicrobiota > Kiritimatiellia > RFP12 > UBA1067 > DAOPZC01. The sequence goes on along the minus strand of CAZTDL010000501.1, from coordinate 3,397 downwards.
AATGACGTTGCTCCTTTCCATGTGACCGTCAGTAATCTCTTAAACCAATACACCCTCGGTGGCGCGGCCATCGTCGGGACTTGCGGCCTGACGAAATCCGGCACGGCCGGGTTAACCTTGAACGGAACGAACACCTACAGCGGAATGACCTCGGTGAATGCAGGCACGCTAACGGTCAACGGCGTGCTGAGCAACACCAGTATCTTCCTCGCAAACGGAGCAACTTTTATCGAAAACGAAACCGGCATGCTTTCCGGGTCAGAGATGCGTTTCACGAGTTACGGCACGGCAACCCTTGCGGGCTCAAACACCTATGACGGGGCCACCACGGTGGGCATCAACGGGACCGGCGGCATCCTTTTGTACGTGAATCACAACCACGCGCTGGGTTCCACTGTGGCGGGAACAACCGTCTATGGCGGTACAGGCGCTACGGAAAACCGATTGATTCTTGGACAAGGGATTACGGTGACAGATGAAACGCTCACGCTGGTTGCCTGCAATCGCACGGGACTTCGTTACACGGCAGGCGGCGGAACAAAAGGCATTTGGGATGGCGATATCATTCTGACGAATACGGCCTCGGGCGTCTATTTGTCGAGTGACACCGCGGGAGGAACCTTGGAAATCGGAAGCTCTTCGGACGATACGATCACCGGGGTTGCCGGAAATCTCTCCCTGCGCGGAAGCGGCACGCTGGCGATCAACAGCCGGATCGATATCGGGTCGACCTTGTTGCAGAGGGATGATCCCGGCATCTTTGTTCTCAATTCGACCGGCAACGTTTTTGGCGTCTGCAATGTCCTTCAGGGCACTTTTAGACTAGGGGCCTCGGAAGCGCTACCGGCAAACACCACGCTGACCATCGGCAAAGGCAGCGCCGCCGCTATTTTTGATCTCAACGGCAAAGACCAAACCATCGCAAATTTGGCGGATCAGCATTATGAGGCCGGAACCGGCACCCAGAAGCTCACCAGTTCGACGTCGGCCACTCTTATTGTCAGTAACACGACAGCCAACACGTTCGGTAAAACGGGCAGCTGCATCGAAGGTGCGGTGTCCCTGCTTAAACTCGGTAACGGCACGCTAACGTTAACGGGCACAAATACCACATCCGGCGCGTTTGCCGTCAGTAACGGCACATTGGTGGTGAGTGCGGCGGGAACTTTCGGTTTGAACAGCACCAAAATCGTGGTAGGCGGCACCGGCACGCTCACGCTTTCGAACTCGTTTGCCATCGCCGACGCGGCCACAGTCGCCATGCCCGCCGCAGGAGTCAACACAGCCAAGATCTATTTGGATACTGCTGTCGATGAAAAGGCGGGATGGCTTTTATACGGCGAGACGATCATGCGCGTTGGCACCTACGGAGCAACGGGCAGCGGCGCAAACCATATAGACGATTCACACTTTGCCGGAAACGGCGTTTTGTCTATCCTGCACGACAAGTCCGGAACGCTGATTTCGCTCAAATGACGCCGCCGCCGCGCTTACTTGATTTCGTACATCGTGGGCACCGGTTTAACCTTGATATCCGGCAACAGGTTCATGTCGCGGGGGCCGGTTGAGGCATAGGCGTCAAACGGCTTAAAGCCGATCTTTATTGCAGACGAACCGGCTTTGAGGCGGAAGTTGTCCTCTGCGGGATTCTCGAAAAGCGGATCCGTCACAAGCGAACTCGTGTCTTGCCCGGTCTCGGCATGCCATTGCGCCAACGTCTTCTTGCCCGGAAAAATCTCCTGCTTGCCGGAGCTGTGCCAATACAGGTTGGGGCCAAGCTCATAATGTTGAGTTGGTTTGCCGTCCTTTTCGCCGCGCACGCCGCCTTTCCAGTTATTACCAAGCAGCGTGCCGTCATTGTCCCAGTAGATGATGTTCTTGCGGAACCAGAACGAAAGGTGCTGCTCGTCGCGCGTGCGCTGAACCTGGTCTTTGAGCGAGTTCACAAAGATATTGTTCTCGATCACGTTCTCGCGTCCGTAGTGCTGATGGAACCCGCCGGTCTTGACGCTGTTCACAAGGTTGTTGTACATGCGGATACCCGACGAGCCTTCGTCGGTGTACAAACCCCAACCGCCGTAATCGTACGCGTGGACATGATGGATGTAGTTGTCGTGGACCGTGGTGCCGGGCGAGATGCCAAGCGTGTAAACGCCGCCCATATCGGAAAGCACGCCTTGGCCGATATGGTGCATATGGTTGAAGGCGACCTCGTTGTGGTGTGAACGCGAAGGCTCCGCATATCCCCATACCCAGCCGACAGAGACGGCCGTATAATAAAGATCGCTGATCTCATTGTTCAACACGCGGTTGTATGAGGAATGCCCGATCCAAACGCCATGCGCCGCCGGATGGATACGTCCGCCGCCGGTGATGCGGCAGTTGGAGACCGTAATGGCCGATGTGGTTTTTGCAAGCCCATCCGGCGCGACGGGTGTCAACGCGTTCTTGGGGGCCTCGGCCATGCAGTAGCCGACGAAGGGCGGACCGATCTTCACGCCGCCCGCGCCGAGATCGGTCATCAGACAGTGATCGACCGTATTAGAGTGCGCGCCGGGGCCGAAACCCATCGTGTAGCCGCCCAACTCGGTAAAGGCGCAACGCCGCACATCGATTCCCCGCGCGCAGACGAATTCCACGGCGGCGGGGATATTCATTTCCCCCTGCGGAATAAAATTGCCTTCCGGCGGCGTTATCCACTGTGACTGTTTAAAAGCCAAACCTTCAAGCGTAGTATTGATGATGGGCTGATTCTCGAACCCTTGGAAAATGAGCAACTGGGAAAGCACGGGCGCTTCGACGCACGCGTCGTCGGGCGTCTCGCCCGGCAACGGCATATAAGAAAGCGTACCGTCGGGACGATCAAGATACCACTCCCCGGGCGTGCCGAAAGCTTCCTTCACGTTTTCGGCCCAATAGCGGCGGTTCTTGAAATCCGACCAGTAAGCATTGAAGGCGCGCGTCTTGGGGAATTTCACGGCCTTTTGGACTGGATCGATGGCGGCCGCACGCATCCGCGAGGCGGACCAGACGTGGAGGACATGAAACTCGATATCCGGCAGATTGGCGTAGGCCGCGCTGAGATCATTACTCATGTAGAGAAAACCGTTGATCCCCTTGTCGCTCTTCTCAAAATTGTCGACCGAGGTGAAGTAACCCTGCTTGGGCAGGCGAGGACGGAAGCGACGCTCGCCGTTGACAAAGAGTTGCGAAAAATCCCATTGCTCTGCTTGCACTTCCGGAAGCCGGACCGTCCACGCTCCGTCCGCGCCGACCGTCCACCCGGTGATTGCGCGGCCGCCCGTGAAGACCGGCGTGCCGCGGCGACTGCGATAAATCACGGGATAGGAGGCCGTGCCGCCATGCGCGGGCTGGAGCAGAATCGGTTTCGCGAGCG
>CAZTDL010000500.1:0-3778 GCA_964612775.1 uncultured Lentisphaeraceae bacterium | reverse complement strand
GCGCCACCCGCGGATAGCCGTAGGTCCTCCGGCTCGTCTCGTGGATCGCCGCGGCGCGCTCGCCAATACGCCGGTCTTCGAGCGGCTCCGTGCCCGCCGGCTTCTGCTTGGTGTCGCGCCGGAACGGCTCCGCGTGCCGGACGGCGTAGACCAGCTCGTTCCCGCGCCGGTACTCCATGACCTCCACTTGGTCACTCCGGGCGCGGTCTTTGAAGACCGTCGCCAGATGCTTTTCAAACTTCTCGCGAACGTCGGCGAACGCCCTCATGGGCGGCAGCGGCAGCGACTCCGGGCGGAAATGGACGAACGACTTGCCCGCGTCGATGCCGACCTCCACAAAAAGCCTGCGGACCAAATCCTCGTCCTGGAGCCAGGCCTGCAGCACCTTGTCGGCGGTCGAGCTCTCGGCCGCGAGATCGATCGACAGCCGGTGCCGCCTCACGCTCTGGACGATGCGGCTCTCGCCCGCGGCGGTGTCCAGCGCCTTGATGAAGAAAAGCGCGTCGTGGAGCTTGTCGGGAATGCCTTCCGGCCGCATGAAGACGTTGGCCAGCAATCGGTAGCAGGCGTCGTCGTCCGCGTCCTTCGGCGGCGGGTGGATGCCCGCCTCGCTCAGTTCCTTGGCGTAACGCCCGAGCAGTTGTTCGAGGTGCTGCCGTCCGATGTGTCGCAGATTGTCCTCGTCGGCGTACCAGCGTGCGCGATAGCCCATGTCTTCGTCCCTTCCCTTGCGTTTGACATCGAAAAGCCTGACCGCCCTGTTTTCTGACACGATGAACAGGATTTTCAGGATTCACTGATTCTAAAAGCCCGGGGCCGGATTTGACCCCGGCCCCGGGCGCTGCATGACAGGAGTGTGGTCTATATCTTCATTGTTGGTGTGGTCTACGTATTCATGTGTGGTTGTGTGGTTCGGATATAAGTGATTCTCAAAAGCCATTCGCTTCACGAAAGCCAAAACGCGCCCGTCCGTTTCGAGATTTCACCAGGATAAAAACCTGTCCCATAGTTACTTTCGTTGAGACTGCTGCCCAGTTCCGGTTCAGGACACATCAAGGCCGCCAGACTCTCCTTCATCACCCGATACACGAGCGCCACCGCAAACCCGCCAAACAGCGCCACGATAGCAGTCCAGAGCCGGGCATCGACACCGGCGCCACTCCATGTGGCCATCGCCCGCATGATTGCCCGCCAGAGAGGGTGTGCGGATTGCGGCACAACGGCCGATCCGTCGCCATTCGTGCACAGATAGACTGCAAACGCCAAGGTGCCCAGTCCCATCGCCATCCATCGGTCTATACGTTTTTCATCCATTCTCTTTCCATCCGTCGCAGTGGCAGCCCTCCGTGTCTGCCCTACCATCGCTTCCTTGCTTTTCTCGCTTCCCAAACTTTAGAGTTGAGCGTTGGGCGTTCAGCGTTCGACGTTCCTTCTACCGTTTCCGCTTACCGCGCCTATCCCGCTTATCCTGCTCCCCTTCTCCCATAGCCGATTGCCTGCACTGAGCTTGTCGAAGTGCCGACTCTCCCTCCCGTCCTCCGTCCTCCGACCTCTGTCCTCCATTCCCCATCCCAACTAACGCCCTAACGAACTAACGCACTAATGCATTTCTCCATCCCGCTTACCGCGCCTATCCCGCTTATCTTGCTTCCCTTCTCCGATTGCCGATTGCCTGCACTGAGCTTGTCGAAGTGCCGACTCTCCCTACCGTCCTCCGTCTTCAGTCCTCTGTCCTCCAACTCCCCCCCCTCCCCCAGCTAACGCCCTATCGCACTAATGCACTAATGCACTTCTCCCTACTGCATACTTTCCCATTCCCTTCTCACTATCCCATCCGTCCTATACGTCCCCTTTGTCCCAATTGCACGTATAGCCTACTTGTTCATCGGTTGGCTGTGTGGTTCGGATACAAGCAAGTCCCAAAAATATTCGAATCACATTACACAAAACATACTGGTCTGCTTCAAATCTGGCGGTTTTAGTAGCCACGGGCACATCCCTTTACCATTCCGCGAATACCGCCCGCTTGTTTTGGTGATACTCAAAAACCTTACGGTCATCGAGGCTCCATTGTGTCGCCTCAGCAAAGGAGCCGCCGAACGGAATAGCAAGATCGATCCAGCACGCGAAGACGCGTTTTTCCTCTTCGGTCATCATCACGCCGTGATGTGCCGACTCAAGATTATTCATGATCAGGCTATTACCGGATCCCTGCGCATACGGCGGCAACATCTCCGAGATACCCGTATTTGAGTACCAATTGAGCTTGCGGGTTTGAAATCCTTTCGAGGTGAGAACGGCATAGGCGTACGTGAAACGGCGCTTGGCACCAGGAAGTACGTCCGGTGCCCAATCACCCGTCAGGTTCGGACGATTTTTGTTTGAGGCCTTGCCGTCGTGACACTTGACGCAGTGACGGTCAAGTATGGGTTGGACCCTTGCGCGAAAACTGAACCCTTCCGTCGGGGCTTCCGGGTCAGACGAGCGCGGCGCGTTGACGCCAAGACGGTTCGCGCCGTTGGCGCCAAGCCCTTCAGTACGGAGGCGCGAGAGAAGAGGATGTGCGGGCAACCCCGGAGCGGGGCGAATCCGTTGCACCGGTGTGCGGCTGAATTCCTGCGCGGCGGGATAGACCTGCATCTTGTCCTCATGGCATCCGACGCACGAAGCGATCTCACCTGGCGCAAGCTGGGTCCAACTGCGCATCGTCTGCACGCAACACCCGCGGACATCGAGCAACTGAAAATAAAGTGCGTTGTTAGCCGGAGCCTCAAACGCGCAACTGCCGTCGGGTGCCACGTCCACCTCTCCCAACACATGCTTGATGTCCCAGGCGCCGCCAAGAGTGATCGCCTCGCCGGAAACATCGCCCGCGTAACGAATGAACTTCCGGAACTCGGGCTCCGAGGGCGACCACATCGCCCCCGTATAGAGAAACATCGGACGTGACTCGATAGCGCAGACACGGAGTGTCTTGACCGTGCCGCGCGGGACACCAGCCAACCCGGGCCCGATGTAAACGTCTCGGACGTAATACTTCCCGAAGGACTGATCGGCATCGATAAGCGAACACCGCGCGGCCGGAGCTTTTCGTGAGATCACCGGCACCGGCTGACCGCATTCGATCGCAGGATCATAGGCCAGCAACTCACGCGCGCCCTCGGCGTTTTGCCAATAGATGCCAAAGTTGGGATTTGTCCCCCAACGGCCGAGCAAAGTTCCTTCCGGGAGGAAACCCGTTACCCACTCATCCTCGGAGATCGGGAAAGGATATTGCCATTGCGGGCCGAACTGGGCGAACTCGTCGCAATTGTTCTCGTGCCCGCGTGTCAGGCGCGGATCGTTCGCGTAGTGCGAGGCCACGCACCCCGGCTCCTCATCCGGCGAGGAGCCCGCAACAAACGTTATGCCGCTGTCGCCTTGCGTGCCTTTGCGGCGATCTAATCTGATCAACTTTCCCTTTTGCGCTGAATGGTGACCGCCGATAATGCCGAGGAGCTTTGGTGACCCGGGAATCTGACGGAAATGGTGGAGCGAAACAGGATAGTAGGAGTTGTTTCCATAGTATTCGGTCTGTGCCGTACCGTCCGGGTTCATCGTGAAAAGAGGTTGCTGAAAACGGGCGTTGCGGTCATTGTACTCGTAGCGCATATAAAGGATACGGCCGTCCTCCAGCGGTTGTGGATTCACATCGCTCGCACCGTCGAAAGTCAGGCGACGAATATTACCGCCGTCGTGATCGCACCGAAAGAGGTTAGCGACCAAGGGTTTATGACAG
>CAZTDL010000499.1:0-3782 GCA_964612775.1 uncultured Lentisphaeraceae bacterium | reverse complement strand
GGAAATTCTGCGGAGTTATCGGTCATGCCTTGCAAACCGAAACGATATGTTCCGGCTGCGGCCACGGGGAACAGAAACTCGCGGCGTACGAGAACGCTGTCATCCACGCGCGTCCAGCCGATCACGTTGGTTGTTCCGTTTTGCGCCAGCCAAGCCCGCACCGGATTGTGGCCGTAGCTGTTGGCGTAAGTCAGGGGCGTCCTTTGCGCCGCATGGAAAACAAGCCGATAAAGCCCGGCGTCGGGAATCTGAATGTCTTGATAGGCGATGCCCGTCTGCACCAGCAACAGCCGCCGCGAGCCGTCATAAATGGCGGTGCCGTAGTCGTTTGATTGAGAAAGAAAGTTGTAACCGGCCCTATCTTTCGGTTGAATGGCTTGGTTATAGGCAAACGTCCAGTTCGCGCTCGCCTCAAAGCCTCCGTTCAGAACGATGGCGCTCGTTTGGGGAACGAGAACGAGGTTGTCGATCAGCCCACCCGCAGTCATCGACTGTCCGGTTAACGCCAGCGTCACGGTTTCGTTATTGGTGACCGTGAACGCGGTAGGCCACGACAGGGAGGTCATGACGCTTGCGGCCGTGTAGAGCGACCCCAGCGTGTCCGTGGTGCCGGAACCATGCGTGATCGTGGCCTTGGAGGATTGTGTGCCGGTGATGGCCCTGTTGTTAAGAAAACAGGGCCAGTTGCAGATGTCGGCCTGAAGCTTGTAGGTTCCGGCGGGAAGCGTCAGCGAGGTCGAGGCGCTGCCGTTGCTGTATATGCCCAGCATCGCGATCCCATAAGGGGTGGAGGGCGTATAAAAATATGTGGCTGAGCCGGATAGGGTGATGCCGGAAGTGGTGATGCCGTTTGTCGTACCGGTGAACGTCCATCCGGGCGCGAGATTGGAGGTGGAAAAGCGGTCGGATTAGGCGGACAGGTCATAAACTCGAAGTCGCCGTTGAAGATGCTCAGGCTGTTCGGCCGGGTTTCCGACACCAGCCGCACCTTGATATCGTCGATGGTTCCCAAGGTGTCAACGCCCATAATTATGCGATGAAAGAGCAGTATGTGATCGCCCGCTTCGAGCCACGGCAGTCGGAAGGTCTGAAGAACATAGGGTTGTTTGACCGTTTGTACGGCCGCGATGCGGTTGGTTTCCGTACCGTCTACGATGCAGATCTCAAACTCGTGTTTTCCGCTGAGAAAGGTGCGTGCCGAGGTGTAAAACGACAGGTCATAAATGCCGGCAACGGGGAGCGAGAGGATCGTGGAGGCCGAAGCGTCTTGTTTCAAAGCCAAGACCTGTTTGCCTTCGGGCGCTTCGTAATTGCATGGCCATACGGTCGCGTCGGCGGTCCGGTTGAAAATGAACACCGCGTTGTCGGCGCTTCCGGTGGGGGCCGGAAAACAGGCGGTCCAGCCTTGATAGGTTTCCCCGTTGGCGATGCTGCGGCTATAAGAGGTGAGCTGTTCCGCCTCGAATGTCGCGTTGCTGACGGTTCCGGCCGTCTGTGCGGATACGGTGTTGTTGACGGTGGGCGGCGTCAGAATCAGCGTGCCGTTGTTGACCGTCAGGCGAACGAGGTCGGACGGCAGGAGGTTCACCGTCACGGTGCCGGTTCCCTCTTTCACGATCTGTCCGGTGCCGGCGTCTTGGGTGACGGTGACCGCTGTGTTCGAGGTGCTCACCCGGCTTCCCGTTCCGAGGATTAAGGGCAAGGGAATCCGTGCGTCGAGGGTGCCGACTTGGACGGCGGCGGCGCGGAAGAGATTGGATACGGCCGGCAGCGCGTCCAGGACCGCGGTGCCGTCGCCCAGTTTCTGGAGAGTTCCTTCGCCGTTTAACCGAAGCGTCATCGAGCTGTTCGCGGCCACGTCGGCAATGACGGTGCCGGACGCGCTGGCCGAAGCGGCAATGGCGGTGATCGGTTTCGGAACGAGCCACTTTTGCATGAGATAATGCTGGACGCGCAGGCGATCCGTTTCGGAGAGCCGGTTGGTGAAGACCGCCGCTTCGCACAGGTAATCGCCGCCGATGCGTTTGCCGTACGCCGGGATGCTTCGATCATTGAAGAAGTTCGCGGCATGAGGCAGTTTGGCGGCCATGGCGACCTCCAACAGCTGCCAACCGGATTTGGGCGAGGTGATTGTGCCGTCGACCCGTTCGCCGTCGAGGTAGGTGCGACCTTGGCGGACCGCCGTGGTCGTCCATTCTGACGGATGCCAAAGCGTGGAGGAGGGTGTTCCGCTGGTGTATTCGTTAATATGAAAGTCCGGATCGCCGCTCATCGTGCCAAAAATATACCCGTAGGACTGAAACACGCCGTGAATGGCGAAAACATGGTGAATCTTGATGATGTCTGCGGTTGTGTTGGCGGGCGTGGTCCATGTCATGGTCCGAAGCGAATTGTAGCGGCCGAACCAGATGGAAGGCATCGTGCCGCTGACGCCGGCGTTGGCCACGAGCTGGGGCGAACAGTTGGTGAAGGCCCAATTGGCCACTGCGCGCGTATAGCTGAACGGCGCGACCGCATGGGTCTCACGCACGTCCAGCCAGACGTCCGCGTAGGTGTTGCCGTTCGATGAGACGGTGATGACGTTCGTGGTGGCGTCTACCCAGAAAGCGGCTTGGGCCATGACCTCCATCGGGCACGGAGCGGGAGCCTTGGCCGTGTTGGCGTCACCCGAAATCAGCACTGAGCCGTTACGGACGATGATCGCGCCTCCGGATTGCACCGTCAGGTTGGATGTTGCCACCGTGAGCGTGCCGGCTCCGCTTTTGTTGAACGTCCCCTCCGAGACCGAGAACCGGTCTGTCAGATTCGATGTCGTTGATTCCGGCACGATCAAATCAAGCGTCTCGCGATAGCCGACGCCGAGCGGGGCTGCGCCGCCTTGTCCTGGCCGGCCGACGATGGCGGACACCAGTATCAGTGTCGAAAAAAGATGCCGTTGCCACGGTGCTGCAGATCGTTTCATCAGGAGTCCTTTCTTGTTTTTTCTGTTCAGGACCGACTATAAGGAAAACATGAGAATCCAAAACCTACACGCCATGTTCCATATGTTATAAACAAAAAAACATCGCGTCAATTCGAACGCTTGGCACGTTCGATGACTTTGACTGGCGGAGCGGGTGGTCTGACACAGGGCAAACGCTTAAGCTTATGTCAGCAGCAGGTTCATCAGATCGGAACCTTTGAGATTGCCGAGTGCGCCGTGACGGGCGGCGGTCTCATCGAAGGTCAGCACTTTGTCAGGTTCGACGCCCGGCTGGCACACGGCGACCGGTACGGGGATGCGCGTGTGTTTGCCGATCGAGAGCGGTACGGGGTGGTCTGGCAGCACGCAGTAAGCGACTTCCGGTCCTGCGGCTTTCATGACGCGGCCGATAAGCCGCTTGTCGAAATCTTCGATAGCCTTCAGTTTGAGCTTTAGGTCCTGCGCATGCGAGACCTCGTCGATGGCCTCGACGTGGACGTAGACAAAGTCATAGCCGTTCTGGAGCGCTTGCAGGGCCGCGTCGGCTTTTCCCTCATAGTGGGTGTCGATGTAACCGGTCGCCCCCGGCACTTTGATCACGTCCATGCCCATACAACGGCCGAGGCCATTGATTACGTCCACTGCGGAAATCACGGCGGCTTTAATGCCGTAGCGTTGGCAGATGTTGTGCAGCGCGCCCGCCTTGCCTCCGCTCCAAGGCCAGATGCCGTTCGCCGTCCGGCCCTTGAGTACGTCGGCGGCTTTGGCGATAAGGTCACGCAGCACGGCGGCGGTCAGTTGTCCTTCGGTCGATTTGGTG
>CAZTDL010000498.1:0-3785 GCA_964612775.1 uncultured Lentisphaeraceae bacterium | reverse complement strand
CATCTAGGCGGTACGATCGGTTCGAACTGCAAGGACATGGGCGGATTTAAGGCTGCGACTGAGTTTCTGCCGCATATCCGGAATCTGGGGTGCAATGCTATCTGGCTGATGCCGCTTGAGGATAAGTCGATCTATTCGCCGCGCGATTATTACAAACTTCAGGAGGGACTCGGTACGCCGGAGGAGTATAAGGCGTTTACCTGCAAAGCGCATGAATGGGGTCTGCGCGTATGGCAAGACTGCGTGCCGCATGGCGGTTGCAACACGTATCCCCGCGCGATCGCGCATCCCGAGTGGCTGGCGCAAAACGAGGACGGTTCGACGCTCGGCTACTGGTGTTTTGATTTCAACTGGCCCTCGTGGATCGATTACATGAGCAACGTGGTGTCGTTCTACACGCGCGAATATGCGCTTGACGGGTTTCGGATCGACGCTGTGAGCGGAAGCAAAATCCCGAATTGGAATCCGGCCATTCCCTATGCGAGGGCCAGTCATGCGCAGGCGCAAGGCGGACTTGCGATGCAGCGGGCGCTGAGAAAAGCCGTGAGATCGGTTCGGCCTGACGGCGCAAATCTGGCCGAGGCCGGTGAAAGCATCCATGGCGCCGTCAGCGATTCGACCTATGACTTTTCCCTGTGCTATTCGGTGCTGCACGATTTCCGTAAGACCTCCGCCGGCGAGTTTGTTCCGCGGCTTCGCCGCTGGCTGCACGAGCAGCAGTGTTCCGAAATTCCGGATCTTGTGCGCATGCGGCATTTAGAGAGCCACGACAGCTTGCGCTCGGGTCTCTGGTACGGTGCTGATGCGCAGCGGGCGTTGCTGGCATTGGACGCGTGGATACAGGGTATTCCGATGGTGTATCACGAGATGGAGGATGGCCATTACGACGTATACCGCAAAATCTTCCATATGCGGAACCGTGTCGCGGAGTTGAACGGAGGTGACGCGGATTACCTCAGCGTGACGGCCCCCGACGGCGTGTTCGCCTGTCTTCGCAGGGGGGCTCTGCCTGTCGAAAAAACGACCGCCTGGCATGCCGATTATGCGTGGGATAACCGGCCTAAAGTCGCCGACCGGGGTTCGGTCGTGCTGGTGAATCTGAATGGGCACTCCGTGAAGGGCGCCGTGTCGGTGCCGCTTGACGCGCTCCCGAAGTCTTTACGCGACAAGACGTGGATGCGCGATATGATGAGCGGAGAGAAAATCGCGTGGGTCAACGGCGTGGCGCAGGTGGCCTTGCCGGCTTTCGGCTATACCGTTTTGCGTATCGAGAGTAAGGCGTTGCCTGAACTTCCGGCGATTGGCGAGAGCGTTGCGGTTGAGAAACGCTCGCGTCTCCCCGAGATGTTGAAGATCAAGACCCGGTCCGGCACGTTGCTGGTTGATCCTGTCTCGGGCTTTGCGACCGTTTGGCAGTCCGACCACAGAACGTTCGCGTCGGGCATGGATCTGGTTTTGCCCGAGACGCTGGCGCGACTTAAACCGGAGGTCGCTTGCAGGCAGACGGATGACGGCATCGACGTGACGCGGAAATCCGGCGGTCATACGCTGGCGTTGCGTTATTCGAAAACCGGTGACGGAATTGAGATCCGGGCCTCGTGGCTGGGCGGCGTGCCGCAGGACGCGGCCGTGGTGTTTGATATGCCGGCGGCGGCGAAATGGCTTGCCGGCACGGCGGAAGGGACGTTTGAAAGCCCCTTCCGCGTGCGGCATCCCTTGTTCGACGGGACGGTCGGATCGATCTATCGTTTGCCGCAAGGGACGGCGGTGGCGTGGGACTCGCGGTTGCATCCCTTTGGACTTTCGGCGCAACGCGCGTGGGTGGGGGCGGAGGTCGATGGACAGGTGCCCGTCTTCGGGTTTGATCTCGCGGCGTTGCCTGCTGCGGTTCAGCTTTTGGACCGCGTTGGTGCGGATCGCGGCATGAAAGTCATGATGGCGTGGCTCGATGAAACGTTTGGCGCTCGTGTCGGCGGTTCCGAGCTGACGTTCACGCTTCGCGTTTTGGATGGGGATGCCGCTGTTCGGCCGACGGGAAGCGGCGATACGCGGTTTACCGAAGCGGGTGGAGGCTGGCTCTTCGAAAACGCGCATTATCGGGCGCAGATCAGCCGTAATGGCGCGCTGACGGGGCTTTGGCGTCCGCAGGACGGCACATGGCGGAAGATCGCCGGAGTGGGGGGGCTTTATACGGATCACGGCTTTAGCAAGGAGGACAAGCGGTATGCCCAAGAGAATGATGTGGAAGCTTCCGCTCGGATTGAAAAGGTCGGCGATGGAGTCCGGTTGCAATTCTGCGGTGAGATGCGAGGTTTTTATCGGTTCGATAAAATGGGGTGCCCAATCCGTTTCTACACGTCTTTCACTTTCGGGAAGGAGCCTTCCTTCCGTCAGACGCTGGCCTTCAATGCGTCGAGACCGCCGGTCGACGGCGCGGCCTGTTTGGCTTATCTGCTGCCGATCGAAAAGGCCTCGAGAGTTGTGTTCGCCGACGCCGGTGGCGAATTTCTGAAGGGTTCGAAGGACGACGGTAACGCGCGGTATGCGCAGACCGCGAAATCGGCGGAACCTAAGCGCCTGCCATCCGATATCCGTGTGTGTGACGCCAATGGCGTCGTGTTGCGGATGGACGATGTGATGTGGTTCGGGGCGAAGCCCGCGAACATCTTTATGCATGGCGATCAGCTTCATTTGGCCTGGATGGATGGCACGTCGAACTGTGGCGGAGAGGGGGCGTGGAACGGCGTCTCTTTGAGCGTGGCTTGCGGCGAGGCCTCGATCGCGCCTCGGGATGATGTGTGCCTGACACAGGCAGGGCCTGTGGGCTTGTTGCGCGATGGCGGTTTTGATCAAGGTTTGCGAGAGGGGCGCGTGCTCGTGAGATCGAACCGTTTGCTGCCTCAGGGGGCGAAGAGTCGTTCCGTGGCGTGGTTCTTGCCTTCCGGCTCGGAGGTCGTGGATCTTGGCAACAACCGCTGTGTGAGGGTTGACGGCGACGGCCAGGAGTATCGGATGATCCGGCAGCTGTTGCCGGCACAGGTTTTTCGCGCGGGTTCAAAATGGCGGCTTTCTGCCCGTCTGAAGGGCGAAGGTGTGGAAAAGGCCGTCGAGAATTGGAAAACGGTCTGCCTGCGGTGGCGTGTCTCTGCGGCGGGACGCACGACTTGTCAGACCGTTAGCCTGCCGCTTGGCGATAGCGGGTGGCAGGACCTCTCGGTAGAGATGACCGTGCCGACGGACGTGAACGAGGTAAGTGCCGAGGCCGGGTTGAATGGCAACAAAGGCCGAGTTTGGATCGATGATGTCCGCGTTGAAGAATTGGCGTCAAAATAGCGTCGGTGGACGGTCGTGAGCTCTCTTTGGCGTTCTGTTTCAGGGGGGGCGTAAAGACAACGCTTGCATATGTCGGCCCGTAACTGATATTTTATCCATATAGAATATACGTGACGTATTTTTTTGCGGCCGAATGAATCGTTACAGACGTTTCCGCTTTTTGTCTGGAGAGGAAGGCCGCTTATCGTTTGCGGAGAAGGATATCCGTCGTTTGCCGCGTCCTCCAAGAAAGAACGGATCGAGTGATTTCAACATGAAAGCGTGTGAAGCATGGACAATCGATCACAGTTGTTGACCGCAATTGAAAAGTGGAAAGCGTTCAGACGTAAACCGCCGACCGATCAGGACGACAAAGAACGGGGACACGCGCATGCGGCGTATGAAAGCGCGCTGCACGCGGCGGGCGTGTATAAGGAGGCTTTGCGCGGCTAGCGTGTCTTAAGCGAGGAGTT
>CAZTDL010000497.1:0-3787 GCA_964612775.1 uncultured Lentisphaeraceae bacterium | reverse complement strand
GAAAATCATCGCACCGCTCTTCCGCCTGCGTGCATTTAATGTTGCAAGTCAGGGCGTCTCGAACGGCATATTGCGTTACGTGTGGTATTCAGGTCGGATTGACGGGTCGGCTCTATCTGGTTAAGCGAGTGATTCTGTCGGTGAGAGAAGAAGCGGACAGCGTCGCCACGGCGTACGCGTCGAGGGGCGCTACGTATTGTGCCAAAGGGTTCGATTCGTCCGAAACCGTGCCGCATTACCGTTCGCGACCGCCATATCCGGAACTTCCACGGGCGTTGGGAGACGGTTGATTTCGGAGAGGATCGAACGGTGATACTTTGCCGCATCGAGAATGGTTAAGACGAGCGCGTGGCCTCCGATCATTCTTTTCGCGGTGTGCTGCCGACCGAGAAAGAACGTCATCCGTTACGGGCCGGTCGGCATCGAATCGCATGATGCGGATGACTGTTTGGTCGGCGGGGTTGAATCCCTCTTTCAGGCGGCGGGCGACCGTTATTTTGAGTTTGCGGCCGCTGGCGGAAGAATGAGGCTTTTTCGCATTCGACTTTATCAAAACAGACTCTTATTTGTCCGACAGCGCGAGGGATCTTTCTTTCCGTGTAAGGTTGATCTCTTTCGGCTTTCAGGCGACGGATGCACGGTGATTGACGACACAAAAATCTCATGCTATGATTTCGACATTGATGTTTCTGTTTAAAACAATGATCGTCATTCAAAATGAGTTATGCAACCGTTTAAGCACATTACCTCTGCTGCAGTGACGGATATCGGCCGTAAACGCCAGAATAACGAAGATGCGTTTGCCGTCATCCCTGAGCATGGCTTTTTCTGCGTGGCAGACGGCATGGGCGGGGAAGAGGACGGCGAGATTGCTTCGGGCGCGATCACGGACGGTTTTAAGAAACTCTTTGAGCGTTTCGATCCCGCCCGTCCGCTTTCTCTTGCCGCGAAGACCGCTTGGGTTACGCGGATGATCGATGAGGTGTCCAACTGGATCTTTCAGCATTCTCATCAAAGGAGGGGGAAGCCGGGGACGGGCACAACGTTTGTCGGTGTCGCTTTCGACCCTGCGTCGCCGGACAGGGCGCTCGCTTTGCATGCGGGTGATTCACGTGTCTATCATTGGAGACATGGCTTGCGTGCGGATTCAGATGTTGTTTCCGGCCGGAAAAACACTTGCAGCGTTATGACGGACGGTGGACGGCTCACACCTGTCACCATCGATCATTCGGTCGCCAATCTGATGGGTAAGCACGATGAACGGCGTCTCAATCCTTGGATGCGCAACATGATTATGCGCGCGGTGGGGCTCGCGCCGTCTGTTCAAGTGGAACTTACGCCGTTTGGCATTACTGCCGGCGATTGGGTTCTTGTCTGTTCTGATGGTTTATCCAAGATGGTTCCCGATTCGGAAATCGCCGCAATTTTTTCTTCTTCATCCGACCCCGAGGTGACGGCCCGTTCGTTTGTCGATGCCGCGCTTGCTGCGGGGGGCAAGGATAATGTGACGGTCGTCGTCATCCGGGTGGGGGATCTGCCCGATCCGTTGTCGGAAGAAGGACTAGATCAAACGCTCCCCCCCGCCACGGAAGAAACCGCCGACGAGGAGTTGTTTTCCGAAACGACGCCTAGCACGCAGGACACGCCGAGAGTCAAAACAGAGCCCTGGGTTCCCGTTTCACGAAATCTTCTTTTTTGGGCGGTTGTGATTGTGGCAAGTGCCGTCGTGCTGGGCGTTGTCACGTATGAAATCGCCGCGCGTTTGACGGGGGCGTCTGTTCATCCGCCGCCGGAAAAGACGATGACTGAACTCCAGCACAAGGCCAAGCCGTCGGGACAGAGAAAAATCGGGAACGAAAAAAAAGTGCGCCTGTCGACCACCAGTTAGAGCGAAGCGAGTCGTTGCATCGATAAAAAATGGATGAATGGACCATAAAGGCTTTTCGGAATTTAAGGGCTCCCGGCGGTTTGAACGGCGGGCAGGGGGTGTTTTATGCGGCGCGGTGTAATGGGGCCGACGTCGTCCTCAAGTCCATGTCGGTTGCGCCGGATGCCGCACCCTGCGCCTTTGAGGCGGTGACGCTTTCCACGGCTCGGCTTGTGTCGCCTAACCATCCCGGCGTTGTACGCGATGCGGGCTGTTTCCAACATGAAAACAGATCTGCGGCAGATCAAGTCGCGGTCGTCCAACGGATGCGCGGAGAAACGCTGAAACGGCGTCTGATGCGGGAAGTCACCGGTATGGGGGCGCCCGAAACGCTTCGCATGGCCCGCGAATGTCTGAAGACGTTGGCGGATCTTTCGGCCGTTGGCGTGTTGCGCCGCGACTTGACGCCGTCAAATATTTTTCTGGAGATCAACGGGCCGAACCCGGGGGAGGGTGACCGGTTCCGACTCATTGATTTCGAGGCTGGGAAAGACACCGAAGACGTTTTGTTGGGACAACCCGCGACGAACGCGGCTGACTTGGGGCGGCGGGACTATATGGCCCCCGAATTGTTCGGCACGGCTTGTGCCACGGTCCGTTCGGAGATTTTCACTTTTGCGTTGATTCTTCACGAGGCGCTGACGGGGATGCTCCCGTATGAGCGCGGCATGTTGAAACAAACCCATGAGCCTGTCCATCCGCTACCGGTTGCGGACAGGCTTGTGCCGGGGTTGGGAACGGTGCTGGACCGATGCTTCGCCCGTGAGCCGGCCGCGCGGCCGGTTTCGCTCCTTGCGTTTTTAGAAGATATTTCGCGGCTTGAACCTGCCGTCTTGACCGGTCGGTCGTCTCGTCGCTACCGGTTGCTCCGGATGATCGGAAAAGGCGGATTCGGACAGGTGTACCAAGCGGAGGCCTGGGAAGATGGGGGCGGGCTCGTCGCGGTCAAATATCTTATGGACAATCGGTATGCGGATCGGTTTGAGTGCGAAGCCGCGACGCTTCAGCGGTTTAACGACCCGCGCATTGTGGCGTATATGGATCAGGGTGGAAACGGGCAAGGGCGCGGAGACTCTCCGTTCGTATGTATGCGTTATTTGGATCAGATGCCGGGAGCGTCGCTGCACGAACGGCTGAAAACCCTGCGCGAGACGGAAGGGCACCCTATCGGTTTGCCGGAGGCGGAGGTGCGCGAGGCCTTTATCCGGTATGCGGGTGGTTTGCGTGCGCTTCACCGCGCGAAAACGTATCACCGCGACATCAAACCCGCCAACCTCTATTTGCCGTCGGGGCGCGCCGACATGTCGTGCATCATGGACTTGGGAAGTGTGCGACGGAAAGATGCCGCGTACACGCAGAACAGCCTCCCCGGCTCGCCAGATTACATGCCGCCGGAATTTGCGTTTTCCGCCGGATGTTGCGGTTCTCCCGCTTCCGATGTCTATGCGCTTGGCCTTTGTCTTTTCGAAGCGCTCACGGGACATTATCTCTACGGTGAGCATAGTAAGAAGGCTTATCCGTGGGAAAAATTCTGTGACCTTGTTTCTTGTCGGATTGAACCCGATTACGCGCCGCTCGAACAAGACGCGCCCCGGTATGTGAAGATCGTTTCGCGGATGACGGCCTGTAAAGCGGATGAGCGCGCCGACATGGACGAGGTGATCCGTACGCTCCAGAACCTGTCTGCGGAGTGTCGTCGGATGCCTGCCGGGACCGTGGCGGGCGGGGTGCGATATGGAGCTGTCCGCGGCGCAGAAAAATCGGCCGCCCAAAAGTCCTTTGCAGCTGATGTCGTCCAGCGGATGTGCCGTTCGCTCCGCTTTTCCCCGATTGCTGGAACTCGTAGAATAGCCGCAACCC
>CAZTDL010000496.1:0-3792 GCA_964612775.1 uncultured Lentisphaeraceae bacterium | reverse complement strand
ACTGCGGCGATCAGTCAACTTCAGGCGCACGCGCTTGAATCAGGGCCAGACGCCGAAATCGACATCATCAACGTTCTCGATCATGCGGTCGCCGATTTCAAGGCATCCTACGACACGCTTGATGGCGGCTTCGGCGGCGCGCCCAAGTTTCCGCGTCCGTCCGTCTATGCCTTTCTATTGCGACACCACGCCCGTGTCGGAGGGCAGCAGTCGCTCGACATGGTTATACACACGTTGCGGTCGCTTGCGAACGGCGGTATTCACGATCATCTCGGCGGCGGTTTTCACCGTTACGCCACGGACGCGCACTGGCTTGTGCCGCATTTCGAAAAGATGCTTTATGATCAGGCTCAACTTTCGTGTGCCTATCTTGAGGCGTATCAGGTGACGGGCGAGCTCTTCTTTGTGGACATGGTCCGCGACATCCTGAACTATGTTCGGCGTGATTTGACCGGCCCCGACGGACAGTTTTGCTCCGCCGAAGACGCGGACAGTCCAGTGAAAGGTCAGCTTGACGAAACGGTGGAGGGCGCGTTCTACACATGGACTGAAAGCGAAGTGCGAGGCCTGTTGGGCGACGAGGAGGGACGACGTTTCGGTGCCGCCATGGGACTTGACCGCCTTGACAATCTGGTCGACAAGCGGCATGTGCTTGCCGTTTCAAGCGCCGGGGCACGCGATCTGTTGGCCAAACATCGTGACGCGCTCTTAGCCGCCCGCGCGAAGCGTCCGCGCCCGTATCTCGACGACAAAGTGCTGACCGCTTGGAACGGTTTGATGATTTCCGCCTTTGCCCGCGCCTATCAGATATTGGGAATCGACATCTACCGTGAATCCGCCGAACGGGCCGCCACGTTCGTTCGGCAACACCTGTACGCGTCTGCAACGGGACGGCTTTATCGGCGTTATCGAGAGGGAGAGGCGGCCGTGGACGGTTATGCCGAGGATTACGCGTTTTTGATTCAAGGGCTCTTGGATCTCTATGAGGCGGACTTTGACCCTGTGCATTTGGAGTGGGCGATCACGTTGCAGAAAATGCTGGATGCGTTTTTTTGGGATACGAAAAAGGGAGGATACTTTAGTTCGGCGATCGATGCGAGCGATATCCTGGTAAGGATGAAAGAGATGCACGACGGTGCGGAACCATCGGCCAATTCCGTCGCTGCGCACAATCTGCTGCGACTGGGCACAATCACTGGAGCGGCTGAGCCGCGCAACCGCGCGACACGCCTGTTTCAACTTTTCGACGGCGATTGAGGGACCGGCCCGAGAGTGTTCCTCAAATGCTGGCGGCACTGGCCGTCTCCCTTATCGCACCTGGCCAGATTGTAATCGCGGGTGACGCGGATGCCGACGATACGCGTGCTTTGTTGCGTGCGGCGCAAGTCCCGTTCTCGCCAAGCAACGTGGCGTTGCTCGCAGACGGCGGGACCGGACAAACGCTTCTCGCGACATATCAGCCCGCCATCGCCAAGATGGGCAAAAAAAACGGGCGCGCGGCCGCATATGTCTGTCGGGAATATGCCTGCCGAGAACCGATCTCGGACGCCGAGTCATTGTCCGAGATGCTGAGTCATGGACGGATTCCTGAAACACGATCTTCATAAGTTCGGCACGGCCTTTGCACTATTACCCATCAAGTTGCGAGGGTATCGCAATAATTCCGCTTTCACAGATAGTGACGGTTCAACTATAATATAAAAACAAAGGAATTTATAATGAATGATACGACAAACAATGAACTCCTGCGAATACTTGAAGCGCATGAGATAACGATTGCCGCTCTTTACCAAGCGTTCAGCGTTCGTTTGCCCACCATGGTTCAGTTGTGGGATCAGCTTGCAAATGAAGAAAAGGAGCATGCCTCTTGGTTGAGAATTCTTCGGGAACACATGGATACGGAAGGGACTCTTCTAAACCGTCGGTCTTTCAATTCGGTCGCCGTTCAAACCTCGATCGATTACATTAAACGTCGTATTGCTGAAATGTCGGGAGCGGAAGTGAAGCCTCTGCAAGCCTTGGCGATCGGCCTCGACCTCGAAACATCAATGATTGAAAAAGAGTTTTTTCGCGTTCTCCCTTCAGACTCGGCAGAGATGCAAAAACAGTTCATGATGCTGAGTGAGCAAACCGCTAACCACAGAAAGATGATCGAAGCGTTTATTGCCGCAGAACGGGGAAAGGCGGCTCTGTGAGGAGTGCGTCGCCAACACATCTTCGCAATCTCATTAAAGGATAAAAAGTATGGATATTAAAAAGGAAATTCGCGAATCACAGGGCCACCTATTAGATCAGCTCGCACAATATGAGTCATCGATCTCGGATCTGTATGCTGTGTATGCCCGTCTGTTTCCCGATATGAGCACTTTCTGGCAAACGCTTTCAAAAGAAGAAACGGGACACGCGCAATTTTTGAATTCGTTCCATAAATTATTGGAAAACGGAGCTGTTTTTTTCAACCTTGATCGATTTAACGCGCATGCCATCCTGAATTGTTTGGCTGAAGTTCATCAGGAATTGGCGAGAACGAAACAGGGACCGGTGTCTCTGTCGCACGCGTTGACGACGGCTTTGTCCATCGAAACCGCTGTTCTTGATGGACACTTTTACGACACGGTTAAAACCGATACGCCAGAATTTATTGTCATTGCCGAGCATCTCTCTAAAGACACCTACCGGCACCGCTCGTTGATTCTGGAAAAATATAATGCGTTAAGAAAGGGCCTTTGACCCGTTCGCGAATAAGGCTTGGAAGGTCTAGCGGAAGCCCAAAGAGATTCCGTTTACAACGCCGAAAAGTGACGTTCATGCCGGGCAGGACCACCAGCGCGCGCACCGAAAGAAGAGCACGGGGGAAACCCGTGCTCAATGGATTTATTATCATCGGAATGGTCGCGTGCAGCCTTTTCGGACTGGCGGACACGCGTTGCGCAGAAGAGACGTACGGGGTTCGACGTTGGGGTGTGGAGGATGGTTTGCCGGAGGGAATCGTCACGGCGGCAGCCCAGTTTTCTGACGGTTTCTTGTGGCTGACCACGCCGCAATACGTCGTGCGTTTTGACGGCATGTCGTTCGTCCCGTATCCGAAGAAGGCGTATCCAGAACAGTGTCCTCGGCATTTCAACAGTATTCTGCGCGATCGGTCGGGACGGGTGTGGGTCGTCGGCGAAAACGGCGTTATGCGCCATGAGGGAGATGTGTGGATAAAAGTCCCCCTGGCGGGTAACATCCGGCTCGATTCCGGTGACGTCTGGCGTGTGATGACGCCTGACGGCATGATCGATCAGGCGCCTCGATTGGTGCTGTTCTGGATCAAAGAACATCCCGGAGGCGCAATTTGGATCGCATCGAACGCAGGCATGTTCTGTTTCGACGGGCACGCCTTCGAGTTGATGCCTTGGGGCGACACCACCCTCGCAGGCGCTTTTTTTCGGCGGCTATGGACGCGCATGGAACGGTCTGGCTCGCCGGTAAAAAAGGGTTGTTCGCGTTCGATGGAAAGACGTATGCGCCGTCCGAGTGTCCGGCCGTTGGCAATCAGGCAAGTTGGTTTCAAGTTTTCACCGGCTTGGACGCTGCGCTCTGGTGCTCAGCTCGGTAGCCGTTAAGAAAGGGTACGACAGCATAATTATAATTTCAGGACATCGAAGGTGTCTTATGAGATCGTTTTGAAGACGCCCAAGTCGTGTCGATCCCGCCTAGATTGATAAAAAACATACTATTCTGCCGAAGTTCTTGCCCTGACTTGCAACATTAAATGCACGCAGGCGGAAGAGCGGTGCGATGATTTTC
>CAZTDL010000495.1:0-3795 GCA_964612775.1 uncultured Lentisphaeraceae bacterium | reverse complement strand
GATCTCGGGCTGCCGGCCGGCGGCAATCTGCTTCTGCAGCGCGGCGGACGCACGCGCGGCACCCACGCGGGCGGCGATAACTGCGTCTGGTTGGACACGCTGACCGCCGACGCCGACGCGCGTATCAAATTTCTTGTCCAGCGCGACCCCCGTGATCCGCATTGGCTCGCGACATCCGCCGACGGGCGGAATTGGTCGCAGCCCCTGCCCGCCGGACGCGCGGGCGACTACTGTTCCTTTTTCTATAATCCCTTCCGCAAAGTCTGGGCCTACAGCGTCAAGCGCGACGGTCCGCGCGGCCGCAGCCGCGACTACGCCGAAAGTCCGATATTCCTCTGTTCGAATGTCTTTGACCGCGCCGTTTACTGGTGCAACGCCGACCGGCTGGACGATCAGGATCCCGTCGCCAAGTGTCGTCCGCAACTCTACAGCCTCGGTGCCGTGGCCTATGAAAGTCTGATGCTGGGCATGTTTTACATCCACCTCGGCCCGTCCAACGAGATTTGCGCGAAAGGCGGATTTCCGAAGATCACTGAACTCAAACTCGGCTTCAGCCGCGACGGTTTCCACTGGGACCGCCCCGACCGCCGCGCGTTCATCTCCGCCGCGCGACGCGAGGGCGCGTGGGACCGCGGCTACCTTCACAGCACCTCCGGCATCTGTCTGATCGATGGCGATCGCCTGCTCTTCCCCTACTGCGGATTTTCCGGCATTGCGCCGGACGGCCGCCGCGGCATGTACTTCGGCGCGAGTATCGGTTACGCGGTCCTCCGACGCGACGGCTTTGCCTCCTTAGACGCGACCGCGCCGGGCGGGTTCATCACCACGCGGCCTGTCGTCTTCAGCGGCCGCCACCTCTTTGTGAACGCCGTTTGCGCGAATGGCGAACTGCGTGCGGAAGCGCTCGACGCAAACGGCCGCGTGATCGCGCCTTTCACCCGTGAGAACTGCACGCCGATATCCGGCGACAGCACGCGGGCCCGAATCGTCTGGAAGGATTCCGCCGACCTCACGGCGCTCGCCGGCAAACCCGTGCGTTTCCGTTTCCATCTCACCCAAGGCAGCCTGTACGCGTTTTGGGTCAGTCCTTCAACCACGGGAGCCAGCCGCGGCTATCTCGCGGCCGGCGCGCCCGGACAAACCTCCATCATCGATACGCCATGAAAACACCCCCCTCGCATTTTCCCTCGTTCTCGCCTCGGCCCTCTGCGCCGCCCGCGCCGCAGACTGGGATGCTCAAGCGCGCGAAGACGCCCGGCACGACCGCGTGGTCGTCGCCTATGACGGCATTAAACCCGACAGCATGGTTTGCGACACCACCGTGCGTGCGATGGCGGACGGTTCGTGGCTGCTCTTCATCCTTGCGGGAGACACGCGCGAGCCTTCGCCGAAAAATTTCATCGGCGTGACCCGCAGCACCGACCAAGGGAAAACGTGGAGCAAACTGAAGGCCTTCGACTGCGGCTTGCCGCGTTCGGGTCAGACCGTCGGTCAGGGCCCCACCGAGCTGATCGTGACCGACAAAGAAGCGCTCCTTTTCTTCGCCACGCACGGCGACACATTCTCGTGGGGCAAACGCTGGAAATCCTGGCTCTTGCGCGGTTCGCCGGACGGCAAGTCATGGGGCAAGCCCGAGCTGCTGCCAGGCCGCCTCGGCCACAACTGTTTCATCCGCAGCCACATCGTGACGCACGATGGCCGACTGATGGTTCCCTTTCAACACTATTTGCGTTCGCCGCGCGACGATGCCTCGTCTTACGATGCAGACCGCAAGCTCTGCGATCCGCGCAACGGTGTGCTGATCAGCAGCGACAACGGCCAAACGTGGAGCGAACACGGCAACATCCGGCTCACCGATAACCCGCTCTATTTCGGCTGGGCCGAGCCCAGCATCGTCGAAACCGCCGACGGCACGCTGAAGATGGTAATCCGCGCCGACCGGCTCGGAGGCGTGCTTTATGCGGCGGAGTCCAAAGACGGCGGTCTGACTTGGCCGGACAGGGCCGTCCAGACCGACATTCCCAACCCCGGGTCCAAAGCCACCCTCTATGCTCTCGGCGGCGACGTGATCGCGCTGGTCCACAACCCGGACCCGAAACACCGCAGTCCGCTCGCGCTGTGGATCAGTTTCGACGGCCTGAAGACCTGGCCCTACCGCCGCACACTCATCGCGTCGTCTGTGGATGGCCCCAATGGCAACATCAACTATCCCGAAGGCTTCGTCAGCAAGGACAAGCAATGGCTTCACATCGTTTTTGACAACAACCGGCACCAAGCCTGTTATATCGCGGCCAAGCTTCCGCCTTTGAAACAAACGCAACGCCATGACTAAAAATCGCTGGTCACCCTTCATTCTCGCCACACTTTGGGCACACTCCGCTTTCGCGGACCGCGCCGAGCTGGAAGTGGTTCTTCGCGGCGATGCCGCGTGTGAAAGCTCCGCTTTCGAAAGCGGAGTGCGGCTCTTCATTGACCGTCCCTATAAACTCACGACACCTCCCGCGTCCCTCAAAGGCCAGCCGTTTCTGCGTGCCGGCATCGGCGGCGTAAGCGTGCGCTGCACCCAGGCCGGCACGGTCATCGTCCTCACGCCGCCTGAAATCCCCCGCGCCAGCTCGTGCGCGGCCGCGCTCGCCGCCCACGGTTTCGAACGGATGCCCGAATCGTTTCAGCTTTTCGGCACCAACGCCCACGAGTGCGTCGACACGTACCGCAAAACGCTTGCCGCCGGTGAAACGCTGAAACTCGGCAAGTGGTGTCTCCTGCTCGGCTTCGAACGCGCCGACGTCGTGCGCCTCGTCAAACAACCGTGGCGCGAAAACACCGGCGAACGGCTCTACAACGGCATTACGCTGCCCGAAGAGTGGCCGCCGGAAGACATCGACACGTCGTCAGACGAGCCCATGCCGGTCCCTTATCTCGACGCCCCTCCAAAAGTCATCCGCATCGATGTCGGACGCCAACTGTTTGTCGACGAATTTCTGATCGAAAAAACCGATCTTCTCCACATGTATCACCTGCCCGAGAAGTATACGGGCAACCCGATCCTGACCTGCGAGACCGCGCTTGAACGCCAGACAGGCATCATCGGCGGCACCTGTCGCCCGTGTGTCTGGTGGAACCCCGAGAAACAACGCTTCTATCTCTGGTACCAAGCGGGCACCTATTTCAAAGGAACCATCGCCCTCGCAACAGGAACCGACGACATCCACTGGACCCGCCCAGAACTGGACGTTTACCCCGGTTCCAACCAAGCCTTGCCCCTCGGCTTCCAACCCGACTCTTACGGTATCGTCGCCGACTGGGAGACGCACGACCCGCAGCAGCGATTCAAACTCTTTTCCACCCATCCCGGCGGCACGCAACCCGCGCACAGCTTCACCTCACCCGACGGCATTCACTGGACCAACCATGTAACCACCGGTCCGACCGGGGACCGCAGTTCCATGTTCTACAACCCCTTCCGCAAGAAATGGGTCTACGGCCTCCGCACGGCTTTCCGCGGCCGCTCGCGCAACTACAGGGAGTGCGACGATTTTCTGCGGGGCGCTAAATGGACGCTTTCCGACACGACACCTTGGATCGCCGCCGACCGGCTGGATGCCCCGGAACCGGGATACAAACACAAGACACAGCTCTATAACCTCGACGCCGTCGCCTACGAAAGTGTCATGCTCGGCTTTTTCGAACTCCACCGCGGCCCGGAGAACGACCGCTGCGAAAAGATGGGGCTGCCGAAACTGAACGAGATCTCCTTCGGCTACAGCCGCGACGGATTCCATTGGTCGCGGCCCG
>CAZTDL010000494.1:0-3800 GCA_964612775.1 uncultured Lentisphaeraceae bacterium | reverse complement strand
CCTCAGTCTCGCGGACAAGCTCAAAATCAGTCCTGTGCCCCTCCTGATCGGCATCGCAGTCAGCAGCAATCTGCAAGGCACGGCCACCATGATCGGCGATCCTCCGAGCATGATTCTCGCCGGATATATGCGCATGGGCTTCTGGGATTTCTTCGCGTATCAAGGAAAGCCCAGCATCTTTTTCCCGGTCGAAATCGGCATGCTCGCATCCCTCGTCGTCTTAGCGTTCTTATTCCGTCGCCACAAGGAAAAATCCGAGCTGATCCCGAAGGAAAAAGCCCGTTCGTGGATCCCCGCCGGCATGCTCGGCTTGCTCGTGCTCGGTCTTTCGTTCGCCACAGCCGTCGATTCCGAGTTCACCTGGTTCGCGGGCTCGTACACGTTATGTCTGGCGGCCGTCGCGCTGGTTTGGTACCGTCTCATCGCCCATTGGGGCAGCACGCGCCAGCTCATCACGACACTCGACTGGGACACCACGTTTTTTCTCATCGGCGTGTTCGTACTGGTGGGCGGACTCAGCGACTCCGGCTGGATGGACAAACTATCCAGTTTCATGGCGACCTCCGTTGGCGGCAATGCCGCTCTGGCCTTTACCATGATCATCCTGTTTTCCGTGCTTGTCTCGGGATTCGTCGACAACGTGCCCTTCCTGCTGGTGATGATTCCCGTCGCTCAAAAAGTCGCGGAACAAATCCATGCACCTGTGCCTCTGCTCATGTTCGGACTGCTGATCGGCGCATGCCTAGGCGGCAATTTAACGCCTATCGGCGCCTCCGCGAATGTCGTCACCCTAGGCATTTTGCGAAAACGCGGCTATACCGTCACGTTCAGAGACTTTATGGGAATCGGCATTCCTTTCACGATTGCGGCGGTCACGGCAGCCTGTGCCTTTGTTTGGTGGATCTGGGGCGTATAAAGAATGTTTAGCCGCTCCTTTCAGAGGTCTAAATGTTAAAAAACAACGAAAAACGTTCCACGTCAAAAATCGGCAAACATCTGAGAAATCGGCTGATGTCGGGGGTGCTCGTGCTGATTCCCCTCGCCATCACCTTGTTCATCCTCAATGTGCTCTTCTCCTCGTTGACCGCATTCGCCCGCCCAATCCTGCGTCCATGGACAGGCGAACTGCCCGAGTCCGTCCTCACGGTGATCGCGCTGTTTGTAACGGTCGCACTGATTTACATCGTCGGCGGCATCACGACACACATCATCGGCCGCCGTTTGATCCAATGGGGCGAGGCCATTCTTCTGAAGCTGCCGATTGTAAAATCCATTTATGCGTCTTCTAAGCAGGTCGTGGACACGTTCTCGTCCTCAACAACATCCGCTTTTCAAGCGGTCGCGCTGGTTGAGTTTCCGCGGCGAGGGGCTTACGTCTTAGGCTTCGTCACCGGCAAGACACTGAATCCGGAAGGCAAGACGCTCTACCGCGTTTTTGTAGCCACCACGCCCAACCCGACTTCGGGATTCTTGATCCTCTTTCCCAGGGAAGACATTCAATTCACGGACATCTCTGTGGAGGACGGCGTGAAAATGATCGTCTCCGGCGGCATGCTGGCACCCAAAGATTACAAGGTTCAGCAACCGGAAAACGAAAAATCCGTTCAGGCGTGACACCGTGCTTTTCGTCAATCAAATTTCGCGGGTTATTCACTCAAGACAATCAAAGAGGTACTTCATGAAAAGAATGCTCGGATGGACATTGGTTCTTGCGGCTGCGATTTCGGCGCAAGCGGCACCGCCGGTCACACTCAACGAAGCGGAGTTTCGCGACAAGGTCTTCGCATGTTGGCTAGGTAAAAACATCGGAGGGACGCTCGGCATGCCGTTCGAAGGCAAGACGGATGCGCGAGATTTGACCTTTTACACAAACCTGAAGGCCGGCGAACCCGCTGCGAACGACGATCTGGACCTGCAGCTTCTTTGGTTAAAAGCCATGCAGGATCATGACGGCATTGTGGACGCGCGCATCTTGGGCGAATACTGGATCAAACATATTCCGCCAAACTGGAACGAGTATGGCGTCGGCAAAGCCAACATGCGGCGCGGTCTGCTGCCGCCCTTGTCCGGCGAATACAATAATCAGAAATGGAAGAACAGCAACGGGGCATGGATACGCTCCGAAATCTGGGCATGCCTGTTTCCCGGGCAACCGGCACTCGCGGCCAAATATGCGCGCGAGGACGCCTGCGTTGACCACGCGCAGGCCGAAGGGACCTATGCGGAGATCTTCACGGCCGTGCTTGAAAGTGCCGCATTTGTTGAGCATGACCGCGATAAACTGATTGCCTTGGGGTTGTCCATGATCCCCTCCGACAGCCGCCTCGCGCGCGCGATTAAAACCGTGCAGAAGGCCAAGGCCGACGGCAAGGACTGGAAAACGGCCCGCGAGCTGGTGATCCAAGAAACCTACGACATGGGCTGGTTCCAAGCGCCACTGAACGTGGCGTTCACCATGCTGGGATGGATCTACGGCGGGAACGATTTCGGCAAGAGCATCTGCATCGCGATCGGTTGCGGCGACGACACCGACTGCACAGGTGCGACGCTCGGCTCAATCTTTGGCATCATCTACGGTACCAAGGGCATCCCCAAGATGTGGAGCGACCCGATCGGGTTGTCGATCAAGACCTGCGCCGTTACAGGTTTCGACAATCCCCCGGACCTGAATGCGCTGACCGACCAGACGCTGGCGCTGAATCAGAAGTTGCAAAAGAAATGGAACCTCCCCGTTGCGCTGACGCAAGGGCCGTCTGATCTTACGCAGGTGTCGAAACTGAACCTGGACGACGGGACAGAGATCAAAAAGCTGTGGTCGCTCTCGCCCTACCGCATCATCTGGAACGACGCTGCGGCGGTTTTCACATTGGACTATCAATGCAGTCCGGAAGTCTCTTCGGGCGAGAAACGCAAGCTCGGCTTCACGCTAAAGAATCCCACGGCGCAGACCCGCAGCTATGTGGTCTCGATGGCCGACCTGCCCGCCGGATGGAAGGTGGACGGTTTGCCGCAACGTCTGACGCTGAAGGCCGGACAAGACGAGAAGATGCGCTTCAGCGTGCGTGTCGGCCCGACTGATTTCACGGGACCCGATTACCGCATGACACTGTACGTCACAGGCGGCGAAGCGCCCATCCGCATGCCTCTCACCCTCATCGGCAAGGCTTCGGTCGGTCCGGCATGCCTCTCGCTCGCCAGCAAGGGCGCGACTGTCGCCTCCGACAGCGAACTCGCGACTGAGCCCGGCTGCACGGCCAAGGCGATCGACGGTATCCTCGCCACAGAAACGGACTTCCGCAATCGCTGGCATTCGTCAATCGACAAGGCGATGCCGCACTGGATTGAGGTGAAACTGGCGAAGCCCTCCACCGTGGGCCGCGTGATCGTCCGGTTCGCGGATCCAATGTGTTATGCCACACGGTTCGAAATCCAAGCGAAAGCGGGGACGGCCTATCAGCGCATTGACGGTTCGAAAGACAATCGCGACACGCGTTGTTTCAAGGCGGAATTTGCGCCGGTCAAAACAGACACGATCCGCCTTATGATCCAGTCGGGAGCCAATTCGCAAAGCCGCAATGCGGCCCAGATCAGTGAGCTGGAAGTCTACGGGGCAGAATAAAACCTCTCCGGCGGACGGCATATCGCGCCGCTCAACCGCGCTGAAAGCGGTTGAGCGCACACGCCGATTTAATCCGCCGGGCGGCATTCCCGCATGGTCTTGCCGAAGTGACGCTTGAACATGCGGTGCAGATGGTCTTCCGTCTGATAACCGCTCCGGTCGGTAATTTCGCGGATAGAGA
>CAZTDL010000493.1:0-3813 GCA_964612775.1 uncultured Lentisphaeraceae bacterium | reverse complement strand
CCCAGAAGGCGTTGTCGCAGGTGGTGTCGTTTTTGGGTCCCGGGCCGTTCCAGAGGCGCAACGTGAAGGTTGTTCCCGCGTAGGCGGAGAGATCGACCTCGCCCGCTTCCCATACGGGGGCGCGGGTGATGCGGGAGAACAGGTTTCTTTCCGGCAGATCCGTCGCCAGCGCCGACACTTTATACTCGACGCCGTCACTCGGCCGTTCGCCGGGCCGGAGGTCGCGGAGGGCGGTATGGAACGTGAGTCGGATGGGCGTTTCGGAGGGCAAGGTGAGGCTGTAGTCAGACCAGAGCTCTCCGCCCCCGCCTTTCCATGGCGGATGGATGTTGATGCTGCGGCGACGGATACCGCCGCGTTCGACGTCGTCTTGGACGAGCATGGCGCCGCTTTCCGAGTCGGCTCCGTTGAAACCGTACGGCAGCGCGTGCGTGCACCCGTTGCGCGACCATGCGCGTGCCTGAGGGGTGAGTCGGGTCAGCGGCGTGTTGCCCTGTCTGAGCCGGATTGCCTTCTCCGGCGGAATCGGCTTATACGAGACAGCGACTGTCGCTTGGAAAACGGCGATGGAATGCAGACCGAACGGTGTGCCTGTAAAACGCGCGTGGATCGGGTAGTGCGCCGCCAAAACGCTGGACCGTGGCGTTGCCGAGACGGTCTGTCTCCAGGTCTGCCCCGGTGCGAGCGTGAGTTCGGAAACAAACTCGGCGCGCAACTCCCAGTCATCGTTCATCCAGACGTTAACGGCACCGTGCAAGGTCTGGGTTCCGTCGTTCTTGAGCGCGACATCGAAGAAAAGCGGCTTGTCCGTCGCGTTTTTTTCGGGCACGCCTGCGATGCTCAACATGACGCCGTCGCGCTGGTCGATCGGCGGATTGAACGCTGTCGCGGCGAGGGCGATGAAAACGATGCCAGAACATAGGCCACCCGTGATGAAACGACGCATGACAAAATCCTTTCCTCTTGCGGCAACAATGGGAATGGCGAAATTGAAACATAACCGATGAAGGTCCACCAAGAGAAAAGGTAAGAGAAACGGGTTGACGCCAAATGGTTCATTAGTGTACCATCGGTTCACAATGAATAAGGAACGCGTTTATGATGTGCCGGGTTTGCGTGCCGGCATTCGGATTTCACGGTTGCTTTGCGAATCGCCCAAGCCGCTGGGGTTGGCCGAACTCTGTCAGGCATCGGGTCTCAGCAAGCATATGGTGTACCGCTGTCTGCAGACGCTGCTTTCCGAGGGAATCATCGTCGAAACCGGCGAGGGGCCGAAATATGAGCCTTCGCTGCTCTCGTTTCATTACAACTCCTTGCCTGTGGCCCGCATGACGGTGACTCGCGCCGCGCAGGAGCCGTTGCATGCGCTGTGGTCGGAGCTCAACGAGTGCGTGTATCTTGGCGTTCTGAATGAGGATCGCATTCTTTATCTGATTCATCACGAAGGCGGACGCGAGATTCGCTCGGGCGGCGGGCGCATGGGCGGACAGTATTTTCTTCATGCCGACGGCGCGGGCAAGGTTCTCGCCGCGTATGCGGACGACACGCTGCGCGAGCGGCTGCTCGCTGAGGGTCTTGCGAAACTGACGTCCAACACGCATACGGAACGCAAGAGCTTTTTGGCTGAGATGACGCGCATACGCAAACAGGGCTTTGCAATCGACAATGAGGAATACATCAAAGGTATCGTTTGCTTTGCTGCGCCGGTTTTCGATTATACGGGACAGGTTGCTGGCGCAATCTGCTGCTCGGTGCTCACCATCCATTACACGCTGAAAGAGCTGGAGACGAAGATCGGCCCTAAGGTGTTGGAGACGGCGCGGCGCATTTCGCTGACGATGGGGTGGGCGGAGACGGGCAAGAGCAAGTCATGAAAGAGCAGGCAGACGTAGATATTTTTTAAAGTAAAACAGGAGAAGAATCGGCATGCGGTGTTTAAAAAAAACGGCATTCATTCTCGGTGGCATGTTGGTTCTGTTTTTCGCAAAACCGCGCGTCGTTCTGGCTGTGGACATGATGATCGTTGCGCCCATCGGCACGACGGCGAGCACCTACTACAGCGTTTCATATGCGCCGCAGTGGATGATCGACGGCTCCGGTTTGACCGGTACCGGACGCGATGCCACGCATATGAACGCGAATTCGGCGAATCTGTTCTGGCATTCGAATACGGGTATTGTCGTGTCGAACCAGTGGGTCGAATTCGATCTCGGTCAGACGTACGATATAACGAACGCGTTGATCTGGCAGCTGGCGCAGTCAGGGTTCATAACACGCGGCGTCAAGGCGTTCACGATCAGCGTGGCTACTCCTGATCACAACTTTATTACGTTGTCGGCAAACAACGTGCTGAACATCGCGACGGGCCTGGCCAACGAACCCGTTCAGAGTGTGCCGCTCATGGCGACGAACGTCCGATACGTTCGGTTCAGCATAGAGTCGAACTGGGGCGCAAGCGGTATTGTCGGACTCAGCGAGGTTCGGTTCGAGGTTGCCCCGCCCGCGCCGAGTACAGACCTTGTCCTCGCGCCCGCCGGCGCGACGGCGAGCAGCTATTATACGGCCGGATATGCCCCGCAGTGGATGATCGACGGCTCCGGTCTAACCGGTACCGGACGGCAGGCCGTACATACGAACTTGAACGCGGAAAATCTTTTCTGGCATTCGTACACCGGCATTGTCGTGTCGACGCAATGGGTCGAGTTCGATCTCGGCGCACCCTACGATGTGGCAAACGCGTTGGTCTGGCAACTGGCTCAGTCGAACATGACGGCACGCGGCGTCAAGGCGTTCTCGGTCAAGGTTGCGGGGATAGATCACCTCTTTTCAACGGACTCAATAAGCAACGTGCTTGGCATCGCGTCAGCGCAGCCCGTCACGCCCGTCCAAGTGGTATCGCTAGCGGCGAAGAATATTCGGTATATCAGGTTCGACATCCACTCGAACTGGGGGGCGACGGAAGGAATCGCGGGCCTCAGCGAAGTGCGGTTTGAAGTTGCTCCGCCCGAGACAAACGCTGTCTTTCGAACGTGGGTCACCAATGCGGTCAGCAGTTTCTATCCGTTGAACCCCAAGAAGTATATGATTGACGGGTCAGGCCTGACCGGAACGGGACTTGCGGCCACGCACACGAATGGGCTGGGCCAGACCAGCATGTGGTTGTCTGCGGTGGGATTGGTCACCAACGAATGGGTCGAATTCGATTTCGGCTGGGAAATCGATCTGGTTTCAACGGCGATCTGGCAATACAATCAGAACCAAAATTCCGATCTGAGCCCGAATGCGAGTCTTTTGAACCGCGGGGTTAAGAGCATGACCATTTACACGGCCGGAAACGGTAAAAGTTACAAGGAGTATGGAAAGGTCTCGTTGGCCAAGGGGCAGGGAACCGTGGAAGAGCCGGTTCAGATCATGCGGCTGAAATCAGAAGGGGTAAGGTACGTGAAATTCGCCGTCAACAAAAACTGGGGAGACGGCAATATGGTCGGTCTCCGCGAAGTTCAGTTCCTGTACACGAAACGCCTCGGCACGTTGGTCGCGCTGCGCTGAGCGGACCGCGTGGCAGAGGGAACAGAAATCCGCAAACGGCCGGGGTTGGAAAGGGGCACCTTTTAGGGGACAGAATGATGAAACTTAAAATGATCCTGATGTTTTCGATCTTGGCCGCGTTGCTGTCCCGTGATGCCCGCGCACAGCTGTCCTCCGAACGCGTGCGGCAACTCCGAGAGGATCTTGCGCGGTTCAATCCCGAGGCGGCGCGGCGGACAGTTGATGATCTCGCGAAAAGCTGGGGTGTCCGGTACGACGCGGTCC
>CAZTDL010000492.1:0-3820 GCA_964612775.1 uncultured Lentisphaeraceae bacterium | reverse complement strand
GGTTTCATCACCGCACGGGAAAAACGTCTTCTGCAGCACGCTTCGCGACGCTCGCTGCTCACGCCCACAACCGGCGCATCCGGCAGATCTGCCCACGTCTTGCCGCGCGGCAGAATCCACGCATCGCGAGGGTCTTCCCGCCACGGCAGCCAGAACCAGTCGAGATCTGGCGGCACGGGATCCGGCAGATCCTTCGCGCTGTGAATCGCACAATCTATTCGACCCTCGCGCAGGGCGTCATCGAGATCGCGCGTAAAAAAATCGCCGGGGCTGACACGCAGGTCGGTCGTCAGGTCCCTGTCTCCGGGCGTCGCGACGGGCTCCATCTCAAAGCGCAGCGCGGGAAAGAGCGAGGACAACGTGTCCAACGCGTGCCGCGTCTGCACCAGCGCCAACTGGCTGCCCCGTGTCCCGACTTTAAAGATCCGCTTGTCCATATGATGATTCCTGTTGGGATTCCGTGCCCTGAATACTGCGCCGCATCCGCTCATAGATGTCACGATGCTCCTTCAGAATCGAACCGCACACCTCAAGCACCTTCCCCAACGTACCGTTTGCCGTACGATACCATCGCTTAAGCGCATCCAAGTCCGACACTTGCACCGATTTTCCGCACGCATCGAAGTCCTGATCGATATTCCGCGGCATTCCGAGGTCAACCATGACAACACCGTCCGGATTCAGCATGTTTTTGTGCAAAGCGACCGTAAGGATAGGTTCCTGCACGTTCACCGCGCTGACGATCACGTCCACCTTAGGTAATACATGCGCAAGGCTATTCAACTGAACAACTTCTATCGTCCCCGCCTCCTCCGCGCTCAAAACCGGCACATTGCGGTGATAAGCCCACACGCACGCGCATCCGCGCATCCGGAACCCAGCAACCAGTCCCTTCCCGACCATACCGGTACCGATCACCAAGACGCGGCAAGACGGCCGTTTTGGAATCTCGGCATCGAGATACCGCAGCGCGACCTCTTCGATCTCCGCGATATCCAGCAGCGGCTCCACTTCATGACGGATATCTTTTGAGACATGCAGTGCGGCATCGCCCAATTCCCGGATGATCGAACCGGCCCAGCCGAAGGTGACCGCCTCGTCAACGGCCTCTTTCATCTGCGACACCACATGGAACTCGCCCGGCGTCTGGGAATCCATTCCCGCCGTGACAAGGCAAAGATGCGAAAACGCCTCAAAACCATGCTTCATATAATAGAGGTCCGGGCTCAACTGATCAAAATGCAGCAAACGGCGCAAGATGCCGCTCGTGCCGACTTCTTTGGAGACGGCGGCAACCACCTCGATACGATTGCAGGTGTTAAGAATGAAGAACTCATGCACACCCCATACTTGCCGGATCATCTCTCCGATAGCCTCGCGCTCGCGCAACAGCAGATGGTACGGCGCTCGCGCTTCGGCATTCAGGTAGTCGTGACTGGTGCCCAACACCAACAGATCAGAGCTCTCGATCGAATCCAGATGCTTGCGCAAGTTATCCTTGATCAGCCGTGACTGGCGGCACGATTTCCCGCTGGTAGACACCGCGATCAGCACATCCCCCGTGCGGATGATCGCCGGCGTCACAAAATCGCCGTCCGGCCAATTCCCGTCCGCGCAACAGCAGGGAATCCGCGCGGCCTTCGCCGCCGCCAAAACATGGCGGTTGACATGCTTGTCATCGGTACAGGCGAACACCAGCGAACACCCCTGCACATCCTCATCCGAAAACACCCGCGAATCATGGCGGATCGTTCCGTTTCGGGCCAGGGACGCCAATTCCGCCACACACGTCGGACAAATCAGAAGCACGTCAGCGCCGGAAGCCAGCAGCAATTCGACTTTTCGTTGCCCAACGCGCCCGCCCCCCACGACAAGCACGCGTCGACCTTCCAACATGGCATTGATCGGAAACGTCTTTTTGACAGGTCTTGAATCTCTCATAAATGAGTTATAAGTTAGCATATTAAGCAAACACTCGCCACCCAAACGCGGCGCAAGCAAACAAAAACGACCGCAATCATGGCTTTCTGATTGCCCGGAAAGCGGCGAGCAGGCACAATAGCCGCATGGTTCCCGTAACACCCGATCTGGCCCACATCGTTTTGCAGGCTTTAGCCGGACTTCTTCTGCTTGCGGGAGTCACGGTTGACCTGTATCTCGCGGGTTTGGCGCAAACGCGCCGACTGACGCCGCGTCTCAGGGCTCAAACAATTTTAAGCCTGCGGCCCTTCTCGGCTTTTCAGGCGCAACTTGTCCTGTTCACCGCGCTTCTGTTCGCATTGGCGGCGCTTTTCCAAAACCCGGCTGCAGCGCCTCCCAAAGAAAGCGCATTGCTTCTGGGCCCCCTTTTCTATGCCGCAACAGGACTTCTTACCGTCGCGCTCTGCCTGACCTCTTCGCGAACCCCGATACGGCGAGCCTTCTTCTCGCCGGACGTCGCGGCCGGCCTCGCTTTAAAAAAAGGGCTGCTTTACGGAATCGCGATCATCCCGCCCGTGACGTTACTCTCCATGATCACGACCACCCTGACCGAAGCGCTCGGCCGCGAGTCCAGTCCCCAAGAGGTTTTCGATTGGTTAGGCGATGATTCCTATGCCTTAAGCACACGCGTCTTCATGATGGCGGCGGCCGTCGTCATCGCGCCTGTGGTGGAAGAGCTTCTTTTCAGAGGCATTCTCTTTCCGGCGCTCCTGAAAGGACGCACGTTCTTTTTCGCGGCATTGCTGACAGGATCATTCTTCGCGCTCGTGCATCTTCATGCGCCCGCATTCCTGCCGCTCCTGGTATTAGGCATCGCCTTCTCGGCCGGCTATGCCGCCACAGGCTCGATCCTCACGCCGATCATCATGCACGCGCTCTTCAATCTCACCAGCGTTCTCTTCTTCCTCGCAGACACGTAAGTGCGCGCCCTCAGACCGGCACGAGTTCCAGCACAGCAATCTCGGGGTAACAGTTGAAACGGATCGGATAAACGGCCCAGCCGATTCCGCGCGAAATGAAAACGCCTTCGCCCCGCAGTGAACGCTTGAACCCGAATGAATAGTTCTTGTTGCGCACCGGCAAAACGAGCGGTCCAACCAGAGGCAGACTCACCTGCCCTCCGTGCGTATGCCCCGAAATCATCAAATCAACCCGCGACGCGAACGGCGTGTCCGCCGTATCCGGATTATGGGCCAGAACAATACGGCATTCCGACGGCGGCAGGTCGTCGAGAACGTGATCCAAATTCCGGTGATCTTCCCAAAGATCGCCGGCCCCCGCGAGCCAGATGCGCTGTCCCGCCTTGTTGATCGCAATCCGCTTATGGCTCACATCCTGACCGCTGCGACGCAAATAATCGCGCGACCGATCCGTATCGGCCCAATGATCATGGTTTCCCAGCACGGAATATACGCCAGACGGAGCATTCAGTCCCTTGAGGATAGGCCACACCTCATCAACTTCCTTTGAGGTGTCCCGCGCGTGTACGAAATCGCCCGTGCAAACCGTCACATCCCGTCTGATGCGGTTAGCGCGCGACACCAGTATCTTTATCCACTCCGCTGACATCAGCGACCCGAGATGAATATCGGTCAGATGGACAATCCGGAATCCATGAAAGGCCAAGGGCAGATTCGGCACTCGAATGCGGTAGACGTTCGTCTGCACGGCATAGCGCTCAACGAATACGGAATAGGCGCCCGCAGCACCCGCCAATCCGGCTAATCCGCTGAACGTCAAAAAACCGCGTCTGGAAAGAAGATTCATGTCGAAGTCAGTCTAGCGCACCCTCACGCGGTCCAACAACCGTAATCGACAATCAAAAAGGGCGAAGGCTCGA
>CAZTDL010000491.1:0-3823 GCA_964612775.1 uncultured Lentisphaeraceae bacterium | reverse complement strand
AACGAACCGATCAACCCCGTGTTCAACGGCCATTTCGCCCAGCATCCGCGTTGCCAACACATTGTTTTTTACGGCCTCAGACGGATTCTGTTCCATCAGGGGCACATGCTTGTGCGCCGCCGCATGAACCAAAATCTGAGGTTTGTACCGTTCGAAGATCCCCGCCATCCGTCGTCTATCGCCGATGTCGGCCAGAATCGCCGCCACCGAAGACGTCACCCCAAGCTTGCGAACCTCGCGTTCGATCTCATACAGCGCATTTTCAGATCGCTCAATCAAAATAAGCTGTTCCGGTCCCGTGCGTAAAATCTGCCGGACCAACTCACTGCCGATCGTTCCGCCCGCACCGGTCACCATCACCCGTTTCTGGCCAAGCAAGTCGATCACCGGCCGACCGTCCAACGTGGTTTCCTCTCGTCCCAACAAATCCGCGACATCAACGTTGCGGATTTTCGACACCGTCAGGCTCCCGTCGATCAATTCGTAATACCCGGGAACGACCCGCGCCGGCACATGCGCTTGCTCGCACAACCGGACCACCCGTCGGATCACACCGCGAGGGACACGCACCATGGAGACGACCACCTCTTCCACCGCATGCCTCCGGACCATCAAAGGCAGCTCCTCTATCCGACCCAAGACGGCATACCCTTGAATCTTGGCATGCAGTTTAGTCGGATCATCATCGAGAAAACCGGCCACAGCCTGTCGCCGTTCGCCTTGCCGCCGCAGTTCTCGCGCAACCAGATTGCCAGCGGAGCCCGCGCCCACCAGCAAAACCCGGCGAACGCGACCGCGCGTCACCGCCTCCCAAGCAAATTCGCCATCCACAAAAAGACGCCAAAGCAACCGAACGCCCAACAGTCCGCCTACGACCAAGAAACTGTTAAAAAACGTGATGCTATAGGGAGGACGCAACCCTCGGTATTCGGGAAACAGCAATCGCAGAATAACAAAAGCCACCGTTGAGGCACCGATGGCACCGACAAACCTCGGCACATCCCCCACGCTCACATAGCGCCACAACAGCTTATGACAGCCGAAGAGGACCAGCGCCAACCACTGCACGGTCCATACTGTGAAAAAGGAAACGGCAACCTTCCCCCATCCCCACCACGGCTCTTCAAAATCGAAGCGCAGAAGGAACGCGGTCAGGTAGGCGATAGCCATCACCGCCGTATCCATCAGGAAACATCCGAGCCGACTGCCCCAAACGCTTGCCTGTTCTTTCCAAGTCGTCCTCATAGAAATGTATTCATTAGACCAAAACGCCGCCCTGTTTTACAGCCCCTATTGCAATTCTCACAAAGTCGCCCCCCTCTTTCTAGTCCTGCGACAACGCCTGGACGAGCGTCGCGCACACGCGGGCCACATCCGTCTCTGCCAACCCTGTTCCCGACGGCAAACACAGTCCGTTCGCATACAGCCGCTCGCTCGCCTCGCCGCCATACACCTGAGCATCCCTGAACACCGGCTGCAAATGCATCGGCTTCCATACCGGACGCGACTCGATATTCTCGCGTTCCAACGCCTCGATCCCCCGCATCACGGCCCCGCCCGGGGCACGGCGTTCCCCCAGAATCTTCTGCGTCTCAGCGCCTCTGCGTTCCGTCTCTCCAAAAACCGCCACCGTCAGCCACCGCGTGCACCGCCCGTAAGCCGCTTCAGGCATAAAACCGATCCCCGCGACGCCTTCCAGTCTTTGCCGATACCATTCGAAAATCCGCCGCTTTTTAGTCACAATCTTATCCAGATGCAGCAACTGCCCCACGCCGATCGCCGCCACGATGTTGCTCATTCGGTAATTGTACCCCAATTCCTCATGCTCATACCACACCTTGGGCTCGCGCGCCTGCTGCGACCGCTTTCGCGCCCTCGCCACAACGCCTTCGTCATGCGACACGATCATGCCGCCGCCGGATGTTGTGATGATCTTGTTGCCGTTGAACGAATAAACCGCCGCCCAACCGGCCTGCCCAGCCGTTCTAAAGTTCGGAAACGCTAAAGTGCTAAAGCTGTCGTCCGCTTTAGAATTTCCGCACGGCAGAACGTTAGAATTTCCATACACGGCCCCGAGCGCTTCCGCCGCATCAAGGATCAACGGCACCCCGTATTTTGCGCACAGTGGACCGATCCGGCCATAATCGCAGCATTGCCCATACAAATCCACAGCCACCACCGCCTTCGGCCGCCGCCCCGCCCTCGCCGCTTCCGACAAGGCCTCCTCCAGCAGGTCCGGATTCATCGTCCAACTCGACTCATCGCAATCGATGAACACCGGCTCCGCGCCGCGATGCACCGCCGGCGCGATCGATGACACAAAGGTCAGATCGGAGCAGAAGACCCGATCGCCGCGCGTCACCCCCAGCTCATGAAACAACAGATCCAGCGCCGCCGTGCCGCTCGACACCGCACACGCTTGGGAAATACCGACCGCCCCCGCGAATTCGCGTTCGAACCGCTCGACCATCGGTCCGCAAGGCGCGATATAGTTGGATGCGAAGGCCTCGTCCACCAGGCCCCGCTCCCCTCCCCCCATCCAAGGCGGCGACAAATAAATCCGTTTATTCATTTGATATCCAATCCGGGGCATCTTTACCAAACGATCCGGTAAAAAAGTCCCTCTTGCTCAAAGGTCTTGGCCCGCTTCAAAATCGACGATGGCACATAACAGGGTATCGGCGACAACACATATCCGCCATTCGGCGATTCACGCAGACGCCGCTCAATTTCCTCATCAGGCAGATTCTGCCAATAAGTCAGCCATGTCCACGTGGACGGCAAACGGCCCATCGCCTGCGCCACCATCAAAGGCGCCACCGCCGTCGTATCCGCCCAAACCACCATCTTCTCTGGATAAACGTGTGATGCGACACTCGCGACAAAACGCTCAGCCGAATTCTCATTCTGTTTCCACGGATACGCCCAATAGGCAAACTCATCCCTAAAAGGCAACACCCGCGTCCGCGGCGGCACATATCGCTCCGCCACGTGAAAAAAGATGACGGGGGCCATGACGCTAAAGCCCGCCGCAGTCAGGAGACTGACAAGAAAAAGACGCCGCGCTTGGAGGACGTGCGCAGCGCCGATCCCCGCCCAGACAGCCAGCAGACCGAGTGTCGGCAAAATAAACGTCGCCTGATCCGGCACGATATAGCGGACCCAAAACACAAAATGAATGCCCGTTAACGCCAACAGGCTGCCATAGAGCGAAAAGGCCTGTATGCCCCCCCTTTTCATCAGCGCGGCACGTCGTTTGACGGACAGGGCCATACCCCCGAACACGACATACGCCCAACAGGGATTAAAGAAACTGCAGCTCGATAAAGCCATGTTCGCGGCCCACAAAGGTCCGTTACGAACATCCAGATTGAACACCTTCTGCTGAAAATAATGACCGAACAAGACGCTCTGCACAACGGTTTCCGCATTGCGTGATTCTACGGCGCATTGGATAATCAGCGGCAAAATCGGTGCCGCTCCCAAACACCAAACGCCTGCGCAAGCCCCCCAGCGCCAAACTGGCCGCCGAAAATACGTCAGGAAAAGAACCGCATACACAGGTAAATGCAAAAGAGCGAAATTGTGAACCCCGAAATGACAGCCGTTGAAAAACAACGCGCCCAGAAACCATCGGAAACGCTGAAGCTTAAGACTTTGGCACAAACACACCAGTTCCAGCATAAGAAACGCCAGCGACCACGTGTACACTTCAGTCATGGCACTCAGCCACCACGCCATCTGCGAACCGCCCAACAGGACAACCGACACCCACGCCGCGTGCGATGATTGGGTAATGGCGTAAACCGTAAGCGCCAACGCG
>CAZTDL010000490.1:0-3827 GCA_964612775.1 uncultured Lentisphaeraceae bacterium | reverse complement strand
GGCTTGGTTCCGTCAAAGGCGGGACTACAGTGGGCCCTTTTGTCCCGGATCCGCCGTTGTTTCATCCGCGGGCTTGCGAAAATCTGCGTAAGCGAAAAGAAATCATTGCGCAGCGCCACGCCTCTTCAGCGGTCAAGACCCGTCAGCATGACGGCTTCAGTTTTTCACTTCTTCACGTTTGCTATTTGTTCTTCAGCAACGCGTCGGTCTCGGCGAGCGAGAAGCGCGTGCTGACCACCGAGTGCTTGCGCTCGTCGTCCCAGTATTTCAGGTAAGTCGTCGCCACAATCGTGCCGTCCGGCAGCAGTTCGACGCCCGGATAGCCGAGATCGTACAGCTTGTAGCCGTGCAGCAGCTTGACGCGGTACTGGCCCGGCTTGCCCTGCCGGATATCGTCGCAGGTTCCGACCCACGCCACGAAGTGCCCCTTGGTCGGCGAGAGCGGCGCCTGGTCGCGGAACGCGATCACCAGCCGGCCGTCCTTCGTCTGCACGCCCATGTGGCGGTCGCCCGTAAGCCCCCACGGCGTACCTTTCGGCTCGCTCCATGTGGCCCCCTCGTCGCGGCTGAACATCACGAGGCTGTAGTCCTTGTGCGTGTTCTCCCGCAACAGCGCACACAGCTCGCCCCCGTCCGGCGACCGGAACACGTAGGGTTCGCACGGGTTGCGCCCTTCGACCTTGGCCACCACGCGCGGCTCGCTCCACGTGAAGCCGCCGTCCCGTGTCACCGTCGCCAGCACTTCCAGCGGCGCGCGGTCCGCGCCCTCGGGCCCGCGGTGGTAGAGGCCGAGCGTCGAGCCGTCCTTGAGGCGGACCACGCTGCTGAAGGCCATCACGCAGCGGAAGGCCCTGCCGAGCGGCGGCATCTCCTTCCACGTCTTGCCGTCGTCCTCGCTCATGATGCTCGGCATCGCGGCGTCGCAGAAGCGTTTCTCGAGCCAGGCGGAGAAAACCCACAGGCGCGCCTTGCCCTGCGGATCGACGATGCGGTAGATGCTGGGACAGTTCAGGTGGGTTTTGAAGCCAGGCGGCAACTGGTCGTCCATCCGGACCCACGTCTTGCCGCCGTCGTCGCTGCGCGCCATCGGGCCGGCCGCGCCGCCGTGGTTGATACACCACACGCAGAAGAGGGTCTTGCCGTCGGGCAGCATCACCGTGGTCGGATGGCCCTGATAGACCTCCTTCGTGCCGGCCGCGATGACCGTCTGGCGCGCCGCATCCCGAGACAGGTCGACCACGGGCAGCTTCGCCTCCTCGCGCCACTTGGCCTGCTGGTCGGCCGAAGGGGCGGTCGCAAGGAACAGAGACGCGTCCACCGCGAAATCATAGAGCCGCACCGTGCTGCGCCACGGCCGAACCGCCACGTTGCCGAATGCTTTGCGCGTGTCGGGCACCCGGAGGATCTCCTCACCCGCCACGGTGAACGCGATCTCGCCGTTCGCGCGGCGGATCACCACGTCGAAGGTCTTGCCGTCCCGCACGGCCTCCGGCGGCTTGCGCTCATTCTTCTTCCCCGCAAAGAGCGGGCCGCTCTGAAACATTTCGCCCTTTCCGCCCTCGATGCCGAAATGGTTGTTCCCGCCGATCACGATCGACATGGCGGAGCGCTCGAGATTATCGACCGCCAACCGCAGCCGGACCGTCACCTCGTCGCCGACGGGCGTCTTGTCGCCGTAAAACAGCGCCGAGGGATGGCGCAGCACCACCGCGTCCCCCTCTTCCTTCCACGCCACGCCCTCAGCGGACGCGCACAGCCCGACCGCCTTGCCGTCCTTCACGAACACCGCTTCCGCCGCCGTGCCGCACCGCGCCGACAGGCCAACCGCAACCGTAACCATTGTCTCCAGCCAAAATCGCTTCATTTTTTCTCCGTTCTCCCCGCTTCCCGACCCTGCGGTTTAAGAAAGTTGACGTACCGCCTTGAGGCGGCCGATGCGATCCTCTGCCAGCTCAAGCCGGCACACCGGCCCTGTATCCTCACAAACTCCATCCCGTGCGATAGGCGCGCCCAAGAAACGCATTCGCCGACGCATCGTTTGTGACTTTCATGCCAACTCCGTCCCAACCGATTTTTTTGCCGGCGCGAACCGAAACATTGCTGAGCATGCAGACCTCCGACAACAGGCCCGCATGGTCGACGAAGTTCGATCCCGGCGCGGGACCGCCGCGGCACGCATCGACAAACTCTTTGTAATGACCGGGCGAACGGGGCAGCGTTTTCGGCGCCTTGCCGAACGCCCGCATACTCGTTTCCGGAATCAGACGATGCCCCAGCATCTTTCCCTTGTCACCGACGTACAGGACGCCATATCCCCATCCGCGATCATCCTCAAGTTCGGGAGGACGGGGCGGGCGCAACCCGCCGTCATACCAATGGATCGCCACGGGAGGATGCGTGCCGCGCGCGGGAAATTCAAAACGCGTCATCACGCCCTGCGGATGCGTCTCGGGATTCAGCTTGGTGGAACACGCCTCCACGCTGACGGGATACCCCAGCTTGAGCGCTTTAAACGGCGTGGAAAGCATATGGCAACCGAGATCGCCGATCAGCCCCGTGCCGAAATCCCACCAGTTGCGCCAACACCACGGATGGTATTCCGGATGATACGGACGTTCAGGCGCGGGGCCGAGCCACAGATTCCAATCGAGCCCGTCGGGCACCGGCGGCGTGTCAGAGGGACGCGTCTCGTAGAGGGCGGTCCGCCAGAAGCGCGCGCCGTAAGAGGCATGGACTTCACGAACCTCGCCGATCGCGCCGGCCGCGATCAGCTCACAGGTCACGCGCGCCTCTTCCGTGGCCTGGCCGTGATTACCCAACTGCGTGGCCACGCCGGCG
Source organism: uncultured Lentisphaeraceae bacterium (assembly GCA_964612775.1). Lineage (GTDB taxonomy): Bacteria > Verrucomicrobiota > Kiritimatiellia > RFP12 > UBA1067 > DAOPZC01. The sequence continues at coordinate 989 of CAZTDL010000490.1, read as the reverse complement.
GCGCGGGCGGCCTCGGTCACGCGCCGCGTCTCCTCCACCGACCAAGCCAGAGGCTTCTCGCAGTAAACATTTTTTTAAGCCTCAGAGCCTCCATCGTGATCACCGCATGCGTGTGATCGGGCGTCGCGATCATCACGGCATCCACGTCTTCCTTCGCCAGCAATTCGCGGTAATCCGCATACGCGCGGCAGCCGCGGCAGGTGCCGGAAGGCTGTTGCCTGGCGTAAAATTCGTCCACCGCCCGCCGCGCGGGTTCACGCCCCGCCACATGCCCCGCCTTGCCTTTGGACCAATTCCACGAGAGGTAGTCGTTGCCTTCGCGGCACACGTCGCAGACGGCCACCACCTGAATCTCGGAAAATTCGAGAAACGACAGCATGTTCTGCAATCCCTGCCCGCCGACGCCGATGCAGACGAGCGTCGTCTTCGATCCGGGAGAAAATCGGCCGTTGCCGCCCAAAACGCGGCGGGGCAAAACGGAAAAAGCCGCCCCCGCGCCGGCCAGAAAGGATCTGCGGGAAACGTTAACGCGTCGAGAAGTCTTCTTCATCGCATCCTCCTTCATTTCGTTTATCACGTTCGGACAGCAACCGCCGCTTCATTCGGAGAGGCCTTCGGCAAGCAGCGCTTCATAGGCGCATTCCGCAAAGAACAGCTCCGCCATGTTCAGCTTCGTGTAGTCATAGTGTCGAATGGCCTGCTCCACCTCATGAAAACCCTCCCGACATCCGGCCAGCGCAATCAGCGCGGCCGCCGCCAGCGGGTTGCGCATGTAACGTGCTTCGTAGCTCTTGCGCTGACCGAGCACCGTCGGATCACCCGTCGATGCCATGCGCTCCGCGTCGGCCTGCGTCTTCTGCTCGAACCATTTCGGATAACCCTCGCGCCAGCGGGCGTGACCGAAGACCTTTGTGTCGGCGTTGTCGAACTGTTTGTAGTCGCCGATCATCGCCCGTGCGCCCTTGGCGTTGATTTCAAGCCCGGCCCGA
>CAZTDL010000489.1:0-3830 GCA_964612775.1 uncultured Lentisphaeraceae bacterium | reverse complement strand
TGCCCTTTGGACTTTTTCCGTCCTGTTCGGTCTGAGGGGGCCAATCCAGACCGTGATGCGATATTGCTCGCCCTTCGGTATGGTTTTTATCGGCATGCTGAAAATGATCGTGGTGCCGACGGTTTTCTTCTCGCTGGTTAACGGCGCGTCTTCTTTGCCGCTGAAGAAACTGGGCCGCGTCGGCGGTAAAATCATCGGCTGGTATTTCGCGACCATGTCGTTTGCTGCCGTGCTCGGCGTGTCGTTGGCTTGTTGGATTAATCCTGGCGCAGGCGCATCGTTGACCGGATGGCAAGACTTGGCGAAGCAGTTCGGCGCTCAGGCGCAATGCGTCATCAGTAAGGAGGCGCCTAAAACCGTGGCGGACGTGTTGGAGAAACTGCTGAGCGATGTGTTTCAGAACCCTTTTTCGGCGTTGGCCAGCGGAAATTTTCTGGGCATTATCGTCTTCGCGATTTTGTTCGGCATCAGTGTCCGTCTGGTGATCGAAACATCGGATAAGCCGCACGTGCAGTCGAAGATGAGCATGGTTTCCGATCTCAGCGAAGCCTGTATGATGGCCATCAATAAGATCATCGATTTTGTGATGAACTATTCGCCGATCGGGGTGTTCTTTCTTTCAATGAGCATTTTTTCCGTTTACGGGCCGTCCATCATCGGCCCCTACGTCACCGTTCTTTTAGGTGTGGTTTGCGGTGTCTTGGCGCTGCTTTTTGTTGTCTATCCGTTGTTGATCGCGCTCGTCGTGCGGAAAAACCCTTACGCGGTGATTGCCGTAGCCAAGGAGGCCCTCCTGCTGGCTTTTGTGACGCGTTCCAGTGCGGCCACTCTGCCTGTCTCGATCCGCGTTTCAGAAGACAATCTGAAGGTGAATCGGGAGCTTGCCAGCTTCTCGCTGCCGTTGGGTGCGACCATCAACATGGATGGTGTCTGTGTTCATCTGCCGATGTTCGCGATTCTAGCCGCGAACATGTTTGGTATTCACCTCGATTTGGGCGACTTGGCCGTGGTGACCGTTACGACGGTTCTGGCTGCTATAGGTGCGGGAGGGGTCCCGGGCGGAAGTCTCATGCTTCTTTTTATCATTTTGGGGTCGATTGGCCTCTCTCCGTCTCAGACGGCGGTGATCGTGGCGTTGGCTCTGGGCATCAATCCGATTCTCGATATGTTTGAGACGATGTGCAATGTGACAGGCGACATCCTGTGTACGTATTCGGTTGCCTCGCTGGAAGGGTTGACCGAAGGAGAAGTGCATATATGATTCGTATTCGTTTGCCGTACCATAAAACGTGTTTGGAGGCCGACCTGCCAGACGGGCGCGTCCAGGGGATTCTGACTCCGCCCGGACATAGCTTCGCGCAGGAGAAATCGCCAGGGTGTTCGCTGTCGGAACAGCGGCACCGTGTGAAGCAGGCGCTTGATCAGCCGATCGGTTCTGCCCGGCTTGAAACTTTGGCGGTGGGCAAAAAGACGGCCACCGTGATCACCAGCGATCATACCCGGCCCGTGCCCAGTCATATCACCTTGCCGTTGCTGCTGGAGCGGCTGCGGAAGGGAAATCCGGATATTGAGATCCGCATTCTTGTGGCAACCGGTTGCCATCGTCCAACCACGTCTGGCGAATTGCGCGATAAGTTTGGAGCGGACGTTGTGGCAAAAGAGACCTTCATCCTTCACGATTGTGCGGATTCGCAGAGCCTGAGATATCTCGGGCTTTTGCCGTCTGGAGGCGAACTGTGGCTGAACAAAGCGGCGCTCGATACGGAGCTGCTGGTCGCTGAAGGATTTATCGAACCGCATTTTTTTGCAGGTTTCTCCGGCGGCCGCAAAAGTATTCTTCCGGGCATTGCCGGACGGCAAACCGTGCTGGCTAACCACTGTGCCTCTTTCATCGATGATCCCTTTTCCCGCGCCGGAAGCTTGGATCAAAATCCGATCCATCGCGACATGCTGTTCGCGGCCCGGCAGGCGCGGTTGGCTTTTATTCTCAACGTGACGCTGAATCCGGATAAGTCCATTAACGCGGCTTTTGCCGGCCATAGCGAGCAGGCTCATGCCGAAGGCTGTCGGCAGATGGCGCAATCCGTAACCGTTCCCTGGACGCCCGCAGAAATCGTCATCACCAGCAATGGCGGTTATCCGTTGGATCAGAACATTTACCAATCCGTGAAAGGCATGACCGCAGCGGAGGCGTGTTGCGTTGAGGGCGGTACGATCATCATGGTGGCCGGATGCAGCGACGGCGCGGGCGGCGAGCATTTTTACCGCGCTCTGGCTGAGGCTGAAAGTCCGCAGGCTCTGTTGGCGCAAATCCGCACCGTTCCGCAACGTGAAACGCCGCCCGATCAATGGGAAGTTCAGATCCTCGCCCGCATTTTGTCGAAGCACCGTGTTATCATGGTCTCCGACTTGTGTGATGCGGCGCTGATCCGCGACATGCGCATGGAACACGCTCCGACGTTGCGGGACGCTATTCGCATGGCGCTTGACAATGTGGGCGCAGAGGCTAAGTTTACGGTTATTCCTGATGGTGTTTCCGTTATTGTGGAGAGACGATGAAATGAAGATTATTGTCTGCATTAAACAGGTCCCCGGCACGACGCAGGTGGATATAGATGAAAAGACCGGCGTGCTGAAGCGGGACGGCGTCGAGTCGAAAATCAATCCCTACGATTTATACGCACTGGAGACTGCGCTCCGGCTGAAGGAGATGTGTCCCGATGCCACGACTTTGGCGTTGACGATGGGGCCGCCTCAGGCCGAACAGTCACTGCGCGAAGCTCTGATGATGGGGATCGACGAGGTTGTGCTGGTGACGGATCGCCGGTTCGGGGGCGCGGACGTTTTGGCGACGTCTCATGCGCTTTCGCAGGCTATTCTCGCGCTCGGCGAAACGGGATTGATTTTGTGTGGTCAGCAGACCACCGATGGCGACACGGCGCAGGTCGGGCCGGAAATCGCCGAGTTTCTGAATATCCCGCACGCGACGAATGTCACTGCGATTCCGGCTTTCGATCAACAGGCTCTGACCGCACAGGTGGATTTGCCGACAACGGAGGAAACCATCCGTATCCCGATGCCGTGCCTGCTTTCCGTGAATAAAGGCATCCATACGCCGCGGCTTCCTTCGTTCAAGCTCAAGAAGGCAACATGTGCGCTTAAAATTAAGATCCTGACTCTTGATGATTTGCCCGACACGAATCCTGCGCATTACGGATTGAATGGTTCGCCGACGCAGGTTGTCCGTATTTTCCCGCCGGAGCACCATGTGACTCATGAGACATGGAATGGCTCGGGCGATGAATTGGCTGGTCGGCTCTGGCGCCATCTCAGCCAAAACAAATTCATAAACTGAGAGGCGTTTTTATGGCTGAAATGATTGTTCATCCTGAAAAGATATCCGACATCAGCAAACTTGAGGCTTTGTGCCCTTTCGGCGCGATTGAGGTCGCAAATGGGCGTGTGAGTATTTCTGCCGCGTGCCGGATGTGTAAGCTTTGCGTGAAGAATGGACCGCCCGGCGCGTTTGAGCTGGTGAATGAGAAGAAAGCGCTGATCGATAAAAACGCCTGGCGCGGGGTCGCGGTCTATATCGATCAGACCGACGGTGAAATTCACCCGGTGTCTCTTGAGTTACTCGGAAAAGCCCGTGAGCTGGCGCAAAAAGTTGGGCATCCCGTGTTTGCTCTGCTTGCGGGAGCTTCGCTTAAAGCGCAAGCCGAAAGTCTGCGCCACTATGGCGTCGACCGCGTGTATCGCTATGAGCATTCACAGTTGGCGCATTTCCGCATCGAACCGTATACCGCCGTTTTCGCAGACTTCATCCGGCG